>CALGOO010000218.1 GCA_937960715.1 uncultured Candidatus Competibacteraceae bacterium | reverse complement strand
GATGCCGGCGACTATTGAATCGAACCTTCCATCCCGACCAATCGCAAGCTAATCATCAATTAAGGAGAAAACAGTAATGAAAATTCGTATGTTGATCGCCATGAGCGCGGTAGGCCTGCTGCTAACGACCGGCTGCGCGACTGGGCCGGATAAGTCGCCGGCGAAGGAAGAGAAAGCCACGGCTGCGTCGCAACAGGCGCCGACTCCCGATCTGAGTAACCGTGAAACGATAACCGGGACCGCAACAGTACAGGCGATTAACCTCCAGACGCGCGAAGTCACGCTCAAGGATCAGAAGGGCCGGGTTGCCACGATCAAGGTAAGCGATGAAGTTCGCAACCTGCCGCAGGTCAAGGTGGGTGACCGGGTGGTGGTGACTTACCAGCAGGATCTGGCCATCTATCTAACGGGCAAGGTTGGCACCGGCATCTCCACAAGGACGGATGCCGTTAGCGCTGGCCGCGCCCAGCCGGGTCAATTGCCAGCAGGCGTGGTGCGCGATACCACCCGGATAACGGCAAACATTATCTCGGTCAACAAACAGAAGCGCCAAGTCCTCGTTCGGGGCGCGACCAGAACAGTCCTGGTGAAGGTACCGCCTGATTTCGATATTACCCGCTTCAAGGTTGGTCAGGAAGTGGAAGCGGAGTTTGTGCAGGAACTGGCGATCGCCGTGAAACCGGCGCCTGCCAAGCCTACCCCATCAGGCCCCGGCTTCAAAAATAAAAGGAGCTAAGAACCACCGCCAGTCCGAGGGTTCGAACCTGTAAACCCGCCGCAAGGCGGGTTTTCCTTTGGGGAATCCTGTGGAGCGGGCTGACTCCTCGCGCTGGCAAGCGCGCTGGTAAGCTGGGTTATACTTCCCGCTGGGTAATGCAACCGGATTTTCGCCGGCAAGCCTTGCGCCATCGTACCCGCGCCAGCCGAAATGAAAGTAGCGAAAGTCCAGTGAGATTCCACGCCACGCGCTGCCGCGCCCGCCGCTTTCCGAGCATCCGACGAACGCCATGGACAAGACTTACGAACCGCACGCCATTGAATCCCGCTGGTACGCCTATTGGGAGGAGCGAGGCTATTTCGCGCCCGGCGGCCAGGGCGAGCCGTACTGCATCATGATCCCGCCGCCGAACGTCACCGGCACCCTGCACATGGGCCACGCCTTCCAGGACACCATCATGGACGCGCTGACCCGCTATTACCGCATGAAGGGCCATAACGCCCTGTGGCAGTCGGGCACCGATCACGCCGGCATCGCGACGCAGATGGTGGTGGAGCGGCAACTGGCCGGCGAGGGTAAGACCCGCCACGATCTGGGGCGCGAGGCGTTCATCGAACGGGTGTGGGCGTGGAAGGCGGAATCGGGCGGCACGATCACCCGCCAGTTGCGGCGGATGGGTGCGTCGGTGGATTGGGCGCGGGAACGCTTCACCATGGACGAGGGCCTGTCGGCGGCGGTGCGGGAGGTGTTCGTCCGGCTGTACGAGGAAGGCTTGATCTATCGCGGCCAGCGCTTGGTGAACTGGGACCCGGTGCTGCATACCGCCGTGTCGGATCTGGAAGTGGTCAGCGCCGAGGAAAACGGTTTCATGTGGCATATCCGCTATCCGCTGGCCGAGGGCGGCGGCGATTTGATCGTGGCCACCACCCGCCCGGAAACCATGCTGGGCGATACCGCCGTCGCCGTCCATCCCGACGACGAGCGATACAAGCATCTGATCGGCCTGCATGTGGCGCTGCCCCTGACCGGCCGTAACATCCCCATCATCGCCGACGAATACGTCGATCCGACCTTCGGCACGGGCTGTGTCAAGATTACCCCCGCACACGACTTCAACGACTACGCGGTCGGTCAGCGCCATAAACTGCCGCTGCTCAACGTTTTCACCGCCGACGCCAAGATCAACGAGAACGGTCCCGAAGCCTATCGTGGCCTGGATCGCTTCGAGGCCCGCAAGCGCGTGGTCGCCGATCTGGAAGAACTTGGACTCATGGAAGAAATCAAGCCCCACAAGCTGATGGTGCCGCGCGGGGATCGCAGCCACACGGTCATCGAACCGTTCCTGACCGATCAGTGGTACGTCAGGACCGGACCGCTGGCCGGTCCGTCCATCGCCGCCGTCAAGACCGGCAAGATCAAATTCATCCCGGAAAACTGGGAAAAGACCTATTTCGACTGGATGAACCGAATCGAGGACTGGTGCATCAGCCGGCAGATTTGGTGGGGTCACCGGATTCCGGCCTGGTACGACCGGCAAGGCCAAGTCTATGTCGGTCGGAGCGAGGTGGAAATCCGCGATAAACACCGGCTCGGCCCGGACGTGGCGCTGGAACAGGACCCTGACGTGCTGGACACCTGGTTTTCCTCGGCGCTGTGGCCGTTTTCGACGCTCGGCTGGCCGGAACAAACTGACGCGCTCAAGACCTTTTATCCGACCAGCGTACTGGTGACCGGCTTCGACATCATCTTCTTCTGGGTGGCCCGGATGATCATGATGGGCCTGAAGTTCATGGGCGATGTGCCGTTCCGCGAGGTCTATATCCACGGTCTGGTGCGGGATCAGGACGGCCAGAAGATGTCGAAATCCAAGGGCAACGTGCTCGATCCGCTGGACCTGATCGACGGTGTGGGGCTGGAGGAACTGGTCGCCAAGCGCACCACCGGGCTGATGCAGCCGCAAATGGCGCCGGGCATCGAGAAAGCCACCCGCAAGCAGTTTCCGGCCGGCATCCGCGCCCACGGTACCGATGCCTTGCGTTTTGCCTTCGCCTCGCTGGCGACCACCGGCCGCGACGTGGTGTTCGACATGGGCCGGGTCGAGGGCTACCGCAATTTCTGCAACAAGCTGTGGAACG
>CALGOO010000217.1 GCA_937960715.1 uncultured Candidatus Competibacteraceae bacterium | reverse complement strand
TAATTACCGTATCGTCCAATAATCCCTGCTGCTTCCAGGAATGAAAATACGCCTCAAAAGCGGCATCCCGCTCCTGCTGTTGTTTGTGCCGTTCGTCTATTTGATCTCGCACAATAGCGAACAGATTTTGGGTCAATAAAGCGTTATTGATTTGATGATAACCGGGTGAGGCCATGCGCTGATCCTCCCGTTCAGTTAATGATTATTTTGACGTTATCACGGATTTTAATTTGAGAAAGGCGCGTGTTTTTCTATGCCCCGCGCATTGAATACGCGGGCGTCGTTGCTGCGCAGGGGCCGACCGATGGCGCAGGATTGGAGCGGACAGCATCACGGCTACCCCCGCCAACCGAAACTTGCCCATGCTTGAGGATCAATGCGCAGCGGCTGGACGCTGAGCGTGGCCAAATCGACGAACGCGCCGTGCGGTTCCAGCCGCCCTTGCCGGAACAGCATCCACAGCAGACTTTGTGCGACATCCGCCACCAGCCGGTTGATCGGCAGCCATTGCCGGGTCAGCGCCTCCGCCGCCGAACAGGACGGTTGGCGTTGCGCCCGGTTATCCTGCGCGGCCAGTTCGGGATACAGTTGGAAGACATTGGGAATCCAGGCGGCGCGGTCGGGATGACGCCAATGGCCGAAAATCACTTGCGCTTCGGTCGCGGAATTGCCGGTATCCAGCCACAGAATGGACGAACGTCCCGCAGCGACGCCGGAGGATGCCGCCTGGCCGATCCGGGCGCGGACGGATGCCTGATCCACTGCCGTGAGGATCAGGTCGTAGGCGGCGAGTTCGGCGTGCTGGATCGGAAACCGTTGGGGAACCGCCAACCAATCCAGGCCCATGATCAGATTAGCGCGTTGCACCAGGGTCTCGGCTTTGTTCTGACCCACATCCTGCGGCCAGAAAGCTTGCCGTCCGATGTTATGCGCCGTGACGCGATCCGGGTCGTACACGGTCACATGCAGGCCGCCGGGATGCTCCAGGGCGCGCAGCGCATGATCCAGCGCCAGCAACGCGCCAAACAAATGTGAGCCGGTGCCGCCCGCGCCAATGAGCAGCGTGCGCACCGGACGCTGCATCCAGACTTCGGGAAGAGATAAGGCCGTTGGCATCGGGAGGAGGCTCCGGGGTGGCTTGCGATAAAGTCAGCTTCCCATGGAACCGATTTTTAGCCAGCAACACGGGCGTGCGGTCCGGTTGTCGCTCGCCATTTCCGGTATAATTAAAAAATGATCTGTGCAACGCTTTAGGGGAACATTTAATGGATGCCCTCGAACTGAACGCCATTGCTCACAACGGAACCGTGACCGTGACCCTCCCCGATCGCTACCGTCAAGCCTGGGATGAACAAGCGGTCCGAGTCATTTTGCTGAAAGAAGGCCCGATCCAGGCACCCTCGAAAGGTTCTCTCCTGGCGAAACTCCGTCAAGTCAAAATTTCCGCGCCGGCGGATTTCTCGGAAAACATCGACGCCTATTTGACGGGCGAGAAGAATGCGTGAAGCGTTGTTCGTTGATACGGGGTATGTCATTGCCCTGATTAACGAAAACGACCAGCACCATGCCCGTGCGTTGGCGCTCTCCCAGCGCTATGAGGATCATCCCCTTGTCACCACCGATGCCGTGCTTCTGGAAATTGGCAACGCCCTGTCCCGGATCGCCCGACGGGAAGCCACTCAAGTCCTGCACTATTTCCTCCACGCCGACGAAGTCACCGTCGTGCAACTCACCCCCGAACGCTTCAATCGGGCCTTGAATCTATATGACCGTTACCAGGACAAAAGCTGGGGACGGGTCGATTGCCTCTCCTTCGAGGTGATGCGGGAACGGGGACTCTTCACAGCCCTGACCTTTGACCACCACTTTACCCAAGCGGGTTATCAACGGCCTGATTAAGCCCATGCCTCGCTCCCTAAACTTAAGAACACGCACCCATGCCCCAACGATCAGGCCAGCCGCGCTTCCAGCCACCCCTGAAGCGTGCGGCGCATCGGCGCGAGCGCGTGCGCAGGAAAGCGTTTCTGGCCGTGCAAGGCTTGCCAGAATTGGAAATGCTGCTCGCTGTTCACCGTTTGCTCTCCCTTGATCTGGAGCGTCTGCGCGTGACTGACATGACTGAAATTCGTCGCATACACCGCCGCTTCCCACGCGGCGCAGCGTTCAAGAGCGTGATCGGTGGGAACCTCCGCCGTACCCAGGCACACCCGGCCCTGGGCGTCGATGTTCATCAGCGGGGCGTGACAGAGCGCGGCGTCCGGTTCCGGACGGGTGGACTTAGCCAGCGCGGCGCAACTCAACGTCTGCCGGTAGGCCACGAACACCAGCGACGGCCACGGGACGCGAAAACCGAAGCGTTGGCCGTTGAACGCGAACCACACAGGCCGGATCGCGCCGGGCCGATACCAAACGAGGAAATCCTCGCCGTGCGCCAGCAGATGCGAAGGCAACCATTGCAGCGTCGCGGCGGGACGCTGTCCAGCGCAGAGGGTCAACAGGTCGTGCACATCGCGTTGCGTGAACGGACGGCCCACGCCGAGAACCGCTTGACCCTGGCGTGTGGCGGTCAGCGGATGCCGCGTGCCGATGATCCGCTGTTCCACTTGATAGAGCAGCAGCGCGGTCAGCGGCTGGACATCGCCGGGCGACGGGGGCAGTGCCGTTGGGGCCATGATCGTCATCTGCGGTTCTCCCGTTGTAAACCCGTGGTTTCATTGGCCTGCACCGCGCCAATCAGCAAACCCTGACCGATGGCGAACGCGGTCAACCCGTCGCGCAGGTCTTCCCCATCCGCCACCGTGCAGGGCCAGCGCCGGACGAAGCCCTCTGCGTGCGCGAGAAATTGATCGTACTCGTCCAAAAAATCCGCCTCCCAGGGTTCCCCAAACGCCAGCGGTTGCGTGTAGGCCAAGGGTTCGGCATCGCCGTCCTCGTCGCCGCGCCATTGGCGCGTCCAGGGTTCCGGCGCGCGCCGCGCGCATCGGCAGAGCGCCAAGACGGCCCGGCGCAGCCAGCGAAACCAGGGATCGCGGCGCAGCGCCGGGTCACGCCGCCCCCGCCACAGCCGCCGCAGCAAACGCCGCCGCCGCGTCGCCGGTGAACGCCTGCGCCCGCGCTGCGCCAACCAGCGCCGCGTCCACGGTAATTCGGGATCGCAGAAGGACGCCAGGGCAGTCCACCAGCCGGTAAAATCGCCTACCGATTCCCAACCGAACCACTCATCGTGTCGGGTCTGCTCCTGAACATGCCGCCACAAAGCGTCCACGTCCGTCAGGCCCGTCGCTCGCAGTTCTTCAAAGGCGCAAAAGGCATCGTCCTGCCACCACGCGGCGAGATCGCGTAGCAGGCAACAGTCGGTCAGGTGAGCCTCGATCCATTCCAGCGTGTGCGCGATCGCCACGGCCAGTGCGGGTGGCAACCGATCCAGGTGAAAGCGGTGCAACCAACAGCCGCGCGCCGTTAGTTGAAGCCACGTTCCCTCCGCATCTTCCACGAGGTCGATCTCGACCCAGGCGTTCCAATCCGGCCAGGCGGCTCCCGGCAAGGCGTGACGGCGGGCGGTGGTCTCGATCACGCCCGGCAAGGCGTCCAGCGTGGCGCAAAAAAGCCCATACAGCCGTTCGTAGCGGTGCGGGCTGTCCAGTGCGGCATGCACCGCCGCGTCGTCGAGGATGCCCTGATCCAGCCCCCACAGCAGCAGCGCGGCGACTGCCGGGTGGCGCGCATCGAGCCAGGCCGCGAACGCCTGCTCGCGCAAGGGTGCAAGGCTGTGCGAGACGAGTGCGGACGCCCGGCGCGGTAAGCGAAGGGGATTTACGCCGGCGGCAGCCGGCATGGCGGCACGGCCAGCGGGCGACTGAGCGCCCGGCGGTCGTGATCGGGACGGTGCAGAATGGGGTGTAGCGTATCGCGGCATACCGAATGCTCCAAAATCACCGGGCGATCCAGGGGGGCGGCGGCGTTGGCTTCCGCCGCCCAGGCGCGCAACCGGTCGGCGGCACATTTAGCCATTGGTTTTTACGGGTGGCTTTTCGAGGGGATACACCCACACGTCGCCACGCCGTTCCGGTGCGCCAAGCAGGCCGTGGGCCAGATGCGGGAAGTTGACCGCCAGCAATTTCACGGCCTCCTCGGGCGATAAATGCGGCGCGGGATCGGGCAGTTCCAGGCTGCCCATCGTGAAGAAGCGGGTCGGGGCGGTAATCTGTAGATCAGGCATCCAAGGTCTCCTGAGAATTAGAACAGCGAATCGGGATTGTCCGTGGGGGCCAGGGCGGGCGCGGACATGGACGCGGACGCGGCGGCGGATGATTTCGGCGGCGGGATGGTCGTCGCTTTCTGGCGCTTCTCTCGAACCGTCTGCTGCGCCTGCTGGATCGCCGTGTCTAAGGCCGCGAGTTCGGTCGCCACCGTGTGCAAGGCGCGGCGCTGTTCGCCGTAGCGGCGGAGCGCCGCCGATCCCTCCGCGTCCAGTTGTTCCGGCGTTCCGCGCAAGCACAACGGATGGGCCAGGGCGGCGCGAAGGCGTTGGGCATTCGCATCCTGCGCGGCGGGCGCGGCGGGGAGTAGCGGTTGCACCAACAGGGCGAGAACGCCCGCATCCTCGACGTGTAATTCCAGGCGCAAGCGTTCGCCCGCGCCCAGGCCGGCGGCGAGATCGCGCAGCAAACTCATGACCGTTTCTCCACAGGCCGCCTGCGCACGACCATCGCCCGTAAAGCGGTCTCGGGCGGCAACTGGCGCAATCCGTGTTGATACGCGGTAAACCACCGCCGCGCTTGGCATTCAAAGCGCAAGGGGCCGCGTGAAGTCGCCAAACAGACGATAAATGTTGATCGCGATGCGGTCATGGACGCTCTCCAGGTTGTTGATACACAACCAGGTTCGCATGGAGAGGGGGCTTGGCAAGGCGAGCCGGGCGGGCGCGGAAAGGCGGAGCCGAAAGGGGGAAGGCCGGTCAGGCGTGCGGGGCTAGGCGGGCCGGATGGCCCACCTGTGGAAGCGCGTGAAACGGGTTAGCGAGAAAAGCGTTGCGCGATCACCGCCGGCAACCACGCGGAAAAGTCGAAGGACGTGGCGTCCAGCGCGGCGATCAGGCCGGCGGTTTTGCCCTTGATCAACCGCTCGAACGCTTTCGCGTCGGTGGCCGATTCCCGATGTTCGCGGGCATACCACGCGGCAAAGGTCTCGCCTTGCGGATTCTTCGCCTCGCGCAGCAAGCTCTCAATCCCGGCTTTGGTATGCGCCTGCCAGAACGTCGCGTCCGGGATGAACGCGGCGACCGGATCAAGATGGGCCGTCGCCAACGACGCTTCCGCCGCCCGCACCGTTTCGTCCAGCGCGGGCCGGTCGGCCTCTAGCGGACGATCCTGAATGAGATAGCGCGTCAGGGCGATCAGCAGGTCTTGTTTCTGCGCGGGGTTGAGCGCCGCCAGCGCCGGAATCAAGGTGGCGCGGGAGCGCGTCGCCAGAGCGTCCAGGCCATGCGCAGTCAGCAACGCCTCGGGTTGGCCCGCGTCGCGGTACAGCGCCGCCAGCAGCCACGCCCGCAACAGATCGGGATTTCCCGCGACCGTTTCGGCCGCCTGCCGCCGCAGCCAGTCATCGACCCACGCTGCGACTTTTTTTGGCGCGGTCCCGGTTGGGGGCGTAGGACGGGTGGGAACCGCTGGCGACGGGTCACCGGCCGGTCGAGGAGCCGTCGCCGTTGGGGCGGAAACACCCGGCGCGGCCAGCGGATGCGCGGCGGCGATTTTTTCGCGGTGACAGGCAAGGTTGACGCACAACGGCGCTTGAACCACACCTTCCCGGCCCGGCTGGCTGGAGAGCAT
>CALGOO010000216.1 GCA_937960715.1 uncultured Candidatus Competibacteraceae bacterium | reverse complement strand
GCTTGGAGTCGCCCGCTACCCACAGCAGCAGCTGCGTATCCAACAGCCATTTCACGTGCTGATTGCCAGCATCCCCACCGCAACCCGTCAAGAGCGCTTCCTTGGGGTTTCAACGAAGCCTTGCAGGCAGTGACTGGCCTTTTATCGCTACCCTACTCAACCGAACGAGCTAACCGTAGAAACCTTGATCTCCATCAAGGAATTTCCTTAGTGCCACTCCTATTATTGCGGTCGCAGCATTCTTGCGAGAACCGCGATGGCGACGCTAAAACAACAACAAATCTCCGTCCTCACCATGAACACCATGGCCTTCGCGGTAAATTTCGCCGTGTGGGTCATGTTCTCGGTCATCGGCATCAAGATCAAAGCCGAACTGAATTTGAACGAAACGGAATTCGGTCTGCTGGTCGCCACCCCGATTCTGACCGGCTCGCTGGTGCGCTTGCCGCTGGGCATCCTAACCGACCGTTACGGCGGGCGGATCGTGTTTTTCATCCAGATGCTGCTGGTGTCGGTGCCGACCTGGCTGGTGTCCTACGCCACCGAATATTGGCAATACCTGGTGCTGGGGCTGTTCGTCGGATTGGCGGGCGGCTCGTTCGCGGTTGGCATCGCCTATACCTCGACCTGGTTTAGCAAGGAGCGGCAGGGGACGGCGATGGGGATTTTCGGCGCGGGCAATGCCGGTTCCTCGCTGACCAAGTTTATCGCCCCGATGATTATTGCCGCCTTCGGGGCCTGGCAGATGGTGCCGAAAATCTACGCCGTGGCAATGGTGGTTATGGCGGTGCTGTTTTGGTTTTTCACCTACACCGACCCGCTGCACGAGAAAGGCGCGGCACAGAATCGCGCCCGGCCGAGTCTCGGTCAGCAGTTGCAACCGCTGCTGGAGGCGCGGGTCTGGCGCTTCGGGCTGGCGTATGCCTTCGTGTTCGGCGGCTTTGTGGCGCTGGCGCTGTGGTTGCCGAAATATTACGTCGGCGAATACGGCCTGCCGCTGGCGACCGCCGCGTTTCTCACCATCTTCTTCGATTTGCCCTCCGGGGCGATTCGCGCGTTGGGCGGTTGGGCCTCGGACAAGTGGGGCGGCAACACCGTCACCTGGTGGGTGCTGTGGGCCAGCCTGATTTGTCTGTTTTTATTGAGCTACCCGCCGACCACCATGACCATTCACGGCATCAAGGGCGATGTCTCGGTCAACCTCGGCATCGGCATCGTGCTGTTCACGGTGCTGGCGTTTCTGATCGGGCTGGCGCAGGGCTTCGGCAAGGCCAGCGTTTATCGCAGTCTGGCCGATCACTATCCGACCCAGATGGGCGTGGTCGGCGGCATCGTCGGGCTGATTGGCGGCCTGGGCGGTTTCGTGCTGCCGATCATGTTCGGGGTGGCGGCGGACGCGGTGGGGGTGCGCAGCAGTTGCTTCATGCTGATGTTCCTGCTGGTGGTGGTCACCATGCTGTGGACCTGGCTGGCCGAGAAGCGCGAGCGCGAGGACATTCTGGAGCGCCACGCCGACGCGCGGGCCGAACTGGCGGGCGCGAATCTGGTGGATCGGGTCTACCGTCGCCGCCATCTGCTGGCCGACTGGCGGCCTGACGACGAGGGATTCTGGCAAGCGGTCGGGCGGCGCATCGCCAATCGCAATCTGTGGCTGTCGATGCCCGCGCTGCTCTTGGCCTTCGCGGTCTGGGTAGTGTGGAGCGTGATCGTGGTCGAACTGCCCCATGTCGGTTTTAAGTTCAGCCAAAATCAACTGTTCTGGCTGGCGGCGCTGCCGGGGTTGTCCGGGCCGTTTTTCCGAGCGCTGTATTCCTTCGTGGTGCCGATCTTCGGCGGGCGTAACTGGACGGTGTTCAGCACCGCGCTGTTGCTGCTGCCGACGTTATGGATCGGAGTCGCGGTGCAAGACCCCAACACCCATTATGCCGTATTCGTCGCCATCGCCCTGCTGTGCGGGCTCGGCGCGGGCAATTTCTCCTCCAGCATGGCCAATATCAGCTTCTTCTTCCCGCAGCGGCTGCAAGGCACCGCGCTGGGCTTGAACGGCGGCATCGGCAACCTCGGCGTCGGGCTGGCGCAGTTGATCGTCCCCATCACCATGTACGGCGGAGCGCTGTGGATTCTGGGCGGCAGCGCGCAGAGCCATTTCGATGAGGGCATCGTCACGCCGATCTGGATACAGAACGCGGGCTTTATCTGGGTGCCGTTCATCGTCGCCGCCTCGGTCGCCGCCTGGTTTGGCATGGACAACATCGCTGCGGTCAAGGCCGGTTTCGCCGAGCAGGTCGCCATTTTCCGCCACAAGCATCAATGGCTGATGAGCTGGCTCTATACCGGCACCTTCGGTTCGTTCATCGGGCTGGCGGTCACTTTCCCGATGCTGGTCAACACGGCGTTTCCGAACGCTAACGCCTTCAAATTCGCCTTCGTCGGCCCGCTGTTGGCGGCATTGATCCGACCGCTCGGCGGCTGGCTGTCGGATCGGATCGGCGGCGCGATCATCACCTGCTGGGTGTTCGTGGCGATGACCTTGGCCTCGCTGGGCGCTTTGCTGTTCCTGCCGGGGCCGAACGACAGCGGCAATATGAGCGGCTTTATCGTCATGTATCTGGTGTTGTTCTTCAGCGCGGGGGTCGGCAACGGCTCGACCTTCCGCATGATTCCGATCATTTTCCGCGCCCTGCGCCAGCGCAGGGTACACGGCAAAGACTATGCGGCGTTGGCGGAGGCGTCGCGCTTGGCCGCGACCGAGGCGGCGGCCACGCTGGGCTTCAGTTCGGCGGTGGCGGCCTTCGGCGGCTTCTTCATTCCCATCGCCTACGGCGCGTCCATCGACCTGACCGGCGGCTATCAGGCGGCGCTGGTGGTGTTCGCGCTGTTCTATCTGAGTTGCCTGTTTATCACCTGGCGCTGGTATGCCGGCAAGAATGTGGAAGCGCCGTGCTAAAGCCGATTCGATCCCTTTTGCAATGTTGGTATTGAGGAGTCACTCACGATGTCCACAACAATAACCGCAAACGTCGGCGCGAAACCCTCGTCCCGTACCTGGTTGAGCGCCTGGACGCCGGAAGACCCGACGTTTTGGGAGACGACCGCCAAGCCGCTGGCGTGGAAAACGCTGGTGATTACCACCCTGAACCTGATGATGGCCTTTATCGTCTGGTTTGTGGTCAGCGCGCTGGTGGTGCGCCTGCCCAATATCGGCTTCAAGCTGACCGCCAATCAAACCTTCTGGCTGGCGGCGATGCCGGGATTGGCCGCCGGGATTTTGCGGGCGGTGCATACCTTCTTGGTGCCGCTGTACGGCACCCGTCACGTTGTGACCTTTGCCACCCTGTCGCTGCTGATTCCGATTGTCGGCTGGTTCTACGCGATTCAAGACCCGACCACGCCGTACTGGATATTGCTGCTGCTGTCGTTTTTGGCGGGATTGGGCGGTGGCAATTTCTCCTCGTTCATGCCCTCGACCAGCCTGTTTTTCCCCAAGCGGCTGCAAGGCACCGCGCTGGCGATTCAGGCGGGCATCGGCAATTTCGGGGTCAGCGTGGTGCAGTTCATCACGCCGTGGATTATCGGTTTCGCGCTGTTTGGCACCCTGGCGGGCGACCCGCAAACCTTCATACCGAGCGTGCCGGGCGCGGCGGCTCGGCCGATGTGGCTGCAAAACGCGGCCTTCATCTACGTGCCGTTTATCGTCGCCTTCGCCATCGCCGCGTGGTTCATGCTGAAGTCGGTGCCGGTGCGCGCCAACTTCCGTGACCAGCTCGATATCTTCCATTTCAGCAACCGGCACGGGTTCTGGATGACCTCGCTGTACATCATGACCTTCGGCTCGTTTTCCGGCTTCGCCGCCACGTTCCCGTTGATGATCAAGCAAATGTACACGGTGCTGCCGGGCGGCCCCGATCCGTTGAAATACGCCTTCCTCGGCCCGCTGGTCGGCGCGGCGGCGCGGGTGCTGGCCGGGCCGATTTCGGACAAATTGGGCGGGGCCATCGTCACCCACTGGTCGGGCATCGGCTTGTTGCTGTGCGCGATTGGCGTGACCTTCTACACCCATCCCGCCTCGATGGCCGAGTTTCCGCTGTTCGTCGGGATGATGCTGGGCGTGTTCTTCTTCAGCGGCGTCGGCAACGCCAGCACCTTCAAGCAGATGCCGATGATTTTCGAGCCGCGCCAAGCCGCCGGCATCATCGGCTGGACGGCGGCGATGGCCTCGTTCGGCCCCTTCATCTTCGGCATGTTAATCGGCTGGTCGTTTGCCGCCACCGGCTCGCCCAACGCCTTCTTCTACGGCGCGGCACTGTTCTACCTGTTCAACATCGGCATCAACTGGTGGTACTACGCCCGCAAAGGCGCTGAGAAACCGTGCTGAATTCGACAAGAGGTGATCGATCATGAGTCATTTTCTCGACCGGTTGAATTTCCTAAAGAAAGTCACCGATACCTTCTCCGGCGATCACGGTGTCGTCACCAACGAGGATCGCGGCTGGGAAGACGCCTACCGCAGCCGCTGGCAGCACGACAAAATCGTGCGCTCGACCCACGGGGTGAACTGCACCGGTTCCTGTAGCTGGAAGATTTACGTTAAAAACGGGCTGGTGACCTGGGAAACCCAGCAGACCGATTACCCGCGCACCCGCGACGATCTGCCCAATCACGAACCGCGCGGCTGTCCGCGCGGCGCGTCCTATAGCTGGTATCTGTACAGCGCCAATCGGGTCAAATATCCGCTGGTGCGGGGGCGGTTGCTCAAGCTCTGGCGCGAGGCGCTGGCCGAGAAAAAAGACCCGGTGGATGCCTGGGCCTCCATCGTCGAAGACCCAATTAAAGCGACCGAGTACAAGAGCAAGCGCGGATTGGGCGGCTTCGTGCGGGCCACCTGGGAAGAAGTCAACCCGCTGATCGCAGCCGCCAACGTCTACACCGTCAAGCAGTACGGGCCGGATCGGATTTACGGTTTCTCGCCGATTCCGGCGATGTCGATGGTGTCCTACGCCGCCGGTTCGCGCTATCTGTCGCTGATCGGCGGGGCCTGCGGTTCGTTCTACGACTGGTATTGCGACCTGCCGCCCGCCAGCCCGATGGTATGGGGCGAACAGACCGACGTGCCGGAATCCGCCGACTGGTATAACTCCACCTTTTTGATGATGTGGGGTTCCAACGTGCCGCAGACCCGCAC
>CALGOO010000215.1 GCA_937960715.1 uncultured Candidatus Competibacteraceae bacterium | reverse complement strand
GGTGTCTCCGCCATCCTGCACTGAGACCATCAGGGTGTTGACATCCTGGGTGCCAGTCAAGCGGCGCTGCAAAGTGCGCAGCGGTATCACGATGATATCGTCCTGATCCATGCCCATAGCTGACTGCCCCTTGGATTGCAGCAAGCCGATCACTTCACAGGCGAAATTCTTAATCCGCAACTCATCGCCCAGCGGCGGCTGGCCGCCAAACAGTTCCTTGCGCACCGTGGCGCCGATCACGCAAACCGCCTTGCCGGCGCGCTGCTCGGCCTCGGTAAAAACCCGTCCATCGGCGAGTTGCCAGTTGCCCGCGGTGAAATAAGCATTGGTGCTGCCGGTCACGGTGGTGGACCAATTACGAGCCGCGTACACCACGGTTACGCTTTTGCTGGCGACCGGCGCGATCGCATTGAGTGAGCCGATCTGGGTTGTAATGGCCTCGGCATCACGGGCCTTGAAATTTGGAGAACCGGCTTCGTCCCGGCCCGGCCCAAGCCGCTTGCCGGGGCGCACCATGATGAGATTGCTGCCGAGGCTGGAAATCTGGTCCGCGACGGCGCGAGTGGCGCCATTGCCCAGCGTGACCATGGTGATCACCGCGCTGACACCGATCACGATGCCAAGGATAGTCAGAAAAGACCGCAGCAAATTGCGCCGGATCGCCCGTAAGGCCAGTAGAATGCTACTCCAGAACATCAAGCGTTCTCTCCATTGTGATGATCTGAATCGACTTGGCCATCCACGAAACGGATGATTCGTTTAGCGTACCGCGCCATGCCGGGTTCGTGGGTGACCATCAATACGGTGATGCCCCGGTCGCCATTCAGAGCGGCCAGCAAATCCATGATCTCGTGGCTGCGTTGGCTGTCGAGATTGCCGGTTGGCTCGTCGGCCAGCAAGATGGTTGGATCGGTCACAATGGCGCGAGCGATGGCGACGCGCTGCTGCTGACCACCGGACAGTTCGGCGGGCGTGTGGTGCTCCCACTGCCGCAAGCCGACCGCGTCGAGCGCCGTGCGCGCCTTGGCATGACGGGCCGCGCGCGGTTCGCCCCGGTACACGAGAGGCAATTCAACATTTTCCAAGGCGGTGGTGCGAGCCAATAGGTTGAAGCCTTGGAACACGAAACCGAGGTAATAACGGCGCAGCAAGGCGCGCTGGTTGCGGGTCAGATTCTCAACGTGCATCCCGCGAAACAGGTAGGCGCCCGAGGTTGGGTTGTCCAGGCAGCCGAGGATGTTCATGGCGGTGGATTTGCCGGAACCGCTCGGCCCCATGATCGCGACGAATTCGCCGGCGCCGATGCGTAGATTGACCCCGCGCAGCGCCAGAAACGTGGCCGGCCCTTGCCCGTAGGTTTTGGTCACATCCCGCAATTCGATCAGCGCGCCGGTTTCCGGTGCGGCGCGCACGCTGGCCGCGTTCAAGGCGTCGAACTCCGATGAGCGGTAATCACCGGCATGCCTGCCACCAAATCCGCGCCGGTAACCTCGGTCATGCGACCGTCGCTTTGACCGGTGGTCACCGGAACCGCCATCGGTTGATCGTCGCGCAGTACCCACACCTGTTGCGCAGCATTTTTGCCGGGAATTTCCGTCATGGGTTTCGTGGTTTGCGAGCGTGGCGGCCGGGGTAGCAGACTGGCCAGCAAACCGCCGCTGCTGCCCGGTTGCACATTCGCCGCGGGTTCTGGCGGCGTGAAGCGCAGTGCTGCATTTGGGACCAGTAGTACGTTTTCCCGTTCGGCAGTCACGATTTCCGCCGTGGCAGTCATGCCGGGGCGCAGACTGAGATCGTCATTATTGACGTTGAGAATGGTCTTGTAGCTGACCACGTTGTCCACCGTTTCCGAACCGAACCGCACCAGGCTGATGCTGGCGGGAAATTTCCGGTTGGGATAGGCGTCCACGGTAAAGGTTGCAGCCTGCCCTACGCGCACCTGGCCGACGTCGGCTTCGTCCACGTCCACCTGCAACTCCATTTGCGCCAGATTTTCGGCCAGGGTGAACAGCACCGCCACTTGCAGCGAAGCCGCCACCGTTTGCCCTGGTTCCACTGAGCGGGCGAGCACCACGCCGTCGATCGGCGAACGGATGGACGCCTTGGTCCAGTCGGTTTCGCTGGAACGGAGAGTGGCGCGGGCTTCGTCCACCGCCGCCCGCGCGCTGGCCTCGTCGGCGATGGCACGTCGCTGGGTGGCCTCGGCGGTCTCCAGCTCCGCCGGCGAAGGCACCTTGCCGCCACTCAGTTTGGCTACGTGCCGCAAGCGTTTGAGATTGGCGTGCGCTTCCTGGACCGTCGCCACGGTTTGCAACACCTTGGCATTGGCCGAGGCCAGCGCCGCCTTGGCTTTGGCAATGGCGTCCTGGAGCTTGGCGAGATCCAGGCGAGCAAGCACCTGGCCTTTTTTCACCCGGTCGTTGTAGTCCACGAACACCGCCTCGATGGTGCCGGACAATTCGCTGCCCACCTCAACCTCGTTGACCGGCGCCAATTTACCCGTCGCCGAGACCGTAACCCGCAGGCCGCCCCGGCTGACCGCTTCGGTCTGGTAGCGAGGGGTTGCCTGGACTTCAGTACGGGAACGGAGGAACGCGACACCACCGGCACCTAATGCGGCGAGGACGCTGGCCACGAGCAGCCAACGCAGGCTTCGATTTTTTGGACTCCCCGGACCGATGATTTCCGCCAGATCGGGATGAATTCACGACGGTTTTCCTTGCACGCTGGCAACCGCTTCAGCGGATACCGGCGGCCAGCCGCCGCCCAGCGCTTTGTAAAGTTGAATCAAAGCGGAGACGTGTTCGGCCTCGCTGGCTGTGAGGCTGTCTTCCAGCGTAAGCACGGTGCGTTCCGTATCCAGCACCGTCTGGAAATCGGTGACACCCGCCGTGTAGCGGTGCCGGGCCAGTAGCGCGGCGAGACGCGCGGCGTTGGTGGCATTTTGCAGGTTGACCTGCCGTTGCCGGGTATGGGCCAAGGCCGCCAGCGCGTTTTCAGCTTCCTCCAGGGCAGCAAGCACGGTCGATTCGTAGTTGACCAATGCTTGCTCCTGCACCGCCGTTTGGATCGCGATCTGCTGACGGATGCGTCCGGCGTCGAAGACCGGCGCGGCAATGGAACCCAACAGCGTCTGTGCGGCCGCACCGCCGCCGGTTAGCGCACCGAGGCTCAATGCCTCCAACCCGAGCGAACCGCTCAAGGTAAAGCTTGGGTACCGTTCTGCCTCCGCCACGCCAACTCGCGCGGTTTCGGCTGCCAGCTTGCGTTCGGCGGCGCGCACGTCGGGGCGCTGGCGCAGGGTGTCGGCCGGAATGGGTGCGATCACTCGTTTGGGAATTTGGGGCATCTTGGCCGGGCGGGCCAACGCCGGACCAAGCGAGCCGGGTTGCTGGCCAAGCAGGATTTCCAATCGATGTTCGGTTTCGGTGCGGCTGGTTTCGAGGCTCGGGATTTGCGCCCGGGTCTGCTCCAGATTCGAGCGTGCTTGCTCCACATCCAGCACAGTGGTCAAGCCCGCTTCGGCTCGCCAGCGGGTAAGATTCAGGGTTTCAGATTGGGAAGCGGCGTTGGCTTTGGCGATGTCCAGTCGAGATTGGAAGGCGCGCAATTCAACGTAGTTAAGTGCGACTTCGGCGGTTAGCGATACTTGCGTGCCGTGCAGGCTGGCCTCGCTGGCGTCGAGATCGGCTTGGGCGGCTTCTTCGCTGCGCCGGAGTCCGCCGGACACGTCTGGCTCCCAACTGGCGTCAAAGCCGGCGCTGTAGAGATCGAGCGTGGCACCATTGCCGGATTCGGCACTGGCCTTGGTCCGGCTGGCCGCCGCCGAGGCCGAAACCGCCGGGAACCGGTCCGCGCCGGCTAAAGCGCGGCGGGCGCGGGCTTCGCGCAGTTTGGCCCGTGCGGTGCGGAGGTCCAGGCTGTTTTGCAAGGCCTGTTCGATCAACCCGTTCAAGGTCGAATCGCCGAGTTGCCGCCACCAGTTGGCCAAATCCGCTGGCGCAGTTTGTGCGACGGCAACCTTTGCCGCTGCCGCCCCTTGCCAAGTGACCGGCGCCGCCGGTTCCGGTGCTAAATAGTCTGGACCTGCAGCTGCGCAACTCGCCAGTAAGATGGCCGCCGCCAAAGCCACGGCAAGCGCGCGTTGTTGATTTGACATGGTATCGCTCCCGAACGTACTGGGCTGCCCCGGTTTTCTTGTTGGCACCACTGTAACGGAGGCGTCCGTAAATGCGGGTTAGCGTTGTGTAAAAAAAGGTAAAGGCGGGCAAAAAAAGGTAAATGTGCTTGGTTGCCGGGCGCAGATCGCTATGATTGCTGTTACGAAAGGCAAGTGAAGCGGTTGACGGTGATGACCCGAGTGTTGCTGGTGGACGACGATGTCGAATTGGGCGAGATGTTGATCGAATACCTCGAACGCGAGGGCTTCGGTGCGACGGCCGTGGCGGATGGCGAAGCAGGCGTGCACTGCGCACTGTCGGGCGAATACGGCATCGTGGTCCTGGATGTGATGATGCCGCGCCTAAATGGTATCGAAGCCTTGCGCCGTATCCGCGTGCAGGACAGCCGTGTTCCGGTGCTGATGCTCACAGCCAAAGGGGACGACGTGGACCGCATCGTCGGACTCGAACTCGGCGCAGACGATTATGTGCCCAAACCCTGCACGCCGCGCGAACTGGTCGCGCGTATTCGAGCTATCCTGCGGCGCACTCAACTCCGCGAGCCAGCCAGCCTGCCATCCGGTCCGCTAACGGCGGGATCGTTGACGATTTGGCCGGAAAAACGCGGCGCAGAATGGAACGGCGAGCCGTTGGAACTCACCAGCACCGAATTCAATCTCCTCGAAGTTCTGGTCCGCAATGCCGGCCGGGTGGTGAGCAAAAAGGAGCTGTCGGAACAGAGTTTGGGCCGCCCGCTGGCGCGCTACGACCGCAGCATTGACGTTCACCTGAGCAGTATTCGCCACAAGCTCGGTGGCGGAGAAGGACGCTCACCGATTCAGACGGTGCGCGGCATCGGCTATCAGTACGTCAAGGAGTGACCGCCTTGGGCCGGCTCTTTTGGAAGTTTTTTTTCGCCTTCTGGCTGACGCTGCTGATCGCCAGCATCGGAGTCGGTACAGCCGTTTGGCTTCATCGAAAGACACTGGAAGATCGTGACCGCGCCCTGGCGAGCGGTCCGCGGACGCTGTTCCTAATCAGCGCGGCGGCGGCGACGCTCCGGCACGGTGGAATCGCAGCGCTGCGCGCGTTGCTGGAAGAACAGCATCGCCAAGGCGACGCCTCGGTGTACGTGGTCGACACCGCCGGGCAAGAGCTGTTCGATCGGGCCGTTCAGCCTGAAGCGCTGGCACAAGCCGGCCGCTGGACGCGTGCAGACCGGGAACCGCGCGTAGCCCGGCTGGAGACTGCAAACCAGCAACAATATCTGTTGTTCGTTCCCGCCGAAAGCGAAGCAGCGCCCCACGGTCCACCGCCGTCGCCTTGGGTGCCGATCAGCATCGGTATCTTGGCGAGTCTCGGTGTCAGCGCATTATGGGCTTGGTATCTGTCAAAGCCGATCCGCCACCTGCGCGGCGCCTTCGATGCCGTGGCAGCGGGCCAACTCGACACACGAATCGGACCCCGCATGGGGCAGCGCCGCGACGAGATCAGCGATCTCGGCCGGGATTTCGATCGCATGACCCGGCAACTGCAAATCCTGGTCGGCTCCCAGCAACGCTTGCTGCACGATGTTTCGCACGAACTCCGCTCGCCGCTGGCGCGGCTGCA
>CALGOO010000214.1 GCA_937960715.1 uncultured Candidatus Competibacteraceae bacterium | reverse complement strand
ATTTTGATATGAGTGTCAATGTATGTCTATATCTCTTTCAACTATTGCACGCCCTATTACATGTGGGACAGGCTGAGGAACGCAGCCCATCAAAACAGGGCAAACCGGAGGGGGCTGAGAGACTGTCTAAAAACCAACTTTGTTGGTTGTGGAAGTCCGCTTGCCGGCGATGATCCGCCCAACTGCCCGCAAGCGGGCTCCCACGTCAATAACACTTTGATTTTGACAGGGCAGTTTTTGGATAAACTCTCAGCGGTCGAGTTGATAGATTTGATCGAAGACGCCACCGTCCGCGAAGTGGATCCTTTGCGCCTCCTGCCAGCCACCGAATAGCTCGTCGATGGTGAAGAGGTTCACCTTGACGAATTGCCCAGCGTGCTGGGTCGCGATTTGGGGATCGCGTGGGCGGTAGAAGTGCTTGCCCGCGATGTTCTGCCCTTCGGGGCTGTAGAGATAGTTCAGATACGCCTCGGCGGCCTTGCGCGTGCCTTTCTTGTCGACCACCTTGTCGACCACGGTGACCGGGGGCTCGGCCAAGATCGACAGCGACGGCGTCACGATCTCGAACTGGTCCGACCCAAGCTCCTTGGTGGCGAGAAACGCCTCGTTTTCCCAAGACAGGAGCACGTCGCCGATGTCGCGCTCGGTGAAGGTGGTCAGCGAACCCCGCGCGCCGGAATCGAGCACGGGGACGTTCTGGTACAGCTTGGTCACGAACTCGCGGGCCTTGGCCTCGTCGTTCCCCTGCTTCTTGAGGACGTAGCCCCAGGCGGCGAGGTAGTTCCAGCGCGCGCCGCCGGAGGTTTTGGGATTGGGTGTGACGACCGAAACGCCCGGTTTCACCAGATCGTCCCAATCCTTGATGCCCTTGGGATTGCCCTTGCGGACCAGGAACACGATGGTCGAGGCATAGGGCGCGCTGTTGTTCGGCAAGCGTTTTTGCCAGTCCTTCGGGATCAGTTTGCCCTTCTCGGCGATGGCGTCGATGTCGTAGGCGAGCGCCAGGGTCACCACGTCGGCTTCCAGTCCGTCGATCACCGCCCGGGCCTGCTTGCCGGAACCACCGTGCGATTGCTGGACGGTCACGACTTCGCCGCTCTGGCTTTTCCAGTATTTGGCGAAGGCGGCGTTGAAGTCCTGATAAAGCTCGCGGGTCGGATCGTAGGAAACGTTGAGCAGGGTGGTTTGGGCCATGGTGGCCGCACTGGCGCCCATCGTCAGGGCAAGGGCGAGCAGGATCTGGGAAAGGCGGAGGGGTTTCATCGGGTTTTCTCCAGCGGCTAAGAGCTTTAGGAAATATACACCACAACTGTTTATAACTTGAATAAAAAATCGATTGCTTATCATGGCAGGGCATAAGCACGGCCTTGGGAAGGCTGGGGATGGATACTCGATGGCGGGCCAGGCGGAGAATTTTCGAGTTGGCGGCGTGGTGGCGTTGGCGGCCGTATATTGATTTATGCGGGGGCGGCTACTTTACTTGACGTAATAGCCTACTTAAAGCGCCCTTTCTCGGCGCCAAGGCACGAAATCGTTCCGCTGGCGCGGGCCGGTTGACCACACAACCTCACAGACCCCGATGGGAGGATGCGCATGGCGGAGGAAAAACCCAGATTCGCACTAAAAATCTTTCACAAGATTTTGCTGACGATGATCGCGGTGGCGCTCATTCCTCTCGGTGGCTTGTTGTATATCAGTGGATATCAACTCGATCAGGACTGGCGGCGAAACGTCCACTTGAACCTGGCCTTGACCGCCGAGGGTCTGGTGGGCAAGGTCGATGGGTGGGCGGACATGAATCTGCGGGTTCTGCGCGAGGCCGCTCTGTTGCCCGCCATCGCCTCCATGGACCCTGCCCAGCAAAAGCCGGTCCTCAAGGCCATTCAAAGCACCTATGAATGGAGCTATCTGGTGTTCACCACCGACCGCGAAGGCTGGAACATCAGCCGTAGCGACGACAATCCCCCGCAGTCGTACGGCGATCGGAACTACTTCAAGCAGGTATTGGAGGGCAAACCGGTTGGACAGGAGGTGGTGATCGGTCGCACCACCCAGAAACCGGCGTTGATCCTGGCCGGTCCGATCCGGGCGACCACCGCCGGCGCCACGAACCCGGCTCCGGCGGGAGTCATGGCCATGGCCATGCATCTGGTGGACGTCTCCGCGGTGGTGACTGGGGTCAAGATTGGTCAAACGGGATTCGCGATCCTGGTGGACCAGAACAACAAGGTCATCGCGCATGGCAAGCCGGAACGGGTTGCCCAGGCTTTGCAGGATTTCGGCGCGCATCCGGCGTTGCGGGCGCGCGAGACAGTCCAGGAGCCGATCTTTTACGAGGAGGATGGCCGGCGCGTCGTGGCCCATACTCAAAAGACCCGCCTGGGTTGGACCCTGATCATCCAGCAAAATTATGACGATGCCTTCGCTCCCCTGCTGGAGGCAAGGCGCAATGCGTTGATGTTGATTGCGCTGTCCCTGGCTTTGGTGTTGGGAGTGGCTTATGTCCTATCCCGGCAACTGGCCAATCCAATTTTGGAATTGACCACTGTCGCCGAAGGCATTAGCCGTGGTGGTGGTGGTGGGTTCGACCAGAAAATTGCCGGCACCGAACGCCGCGACGAGATTGGCGCCTTGGCGCGCGCCATCGAGCGGATGGCGGTAAGTATCAAGATGGCTCTTGATCGGTTGCGCAAGACGCCATGAACGATGGACATCGATGGCGACGTCCGTGGCGTCTTCCATGGGGGCAAAGCGCGTTCCGGAGGTAGTGGATATGGCCCAATCACAAATGGCTCGCTTCGTGGAACTGGTGGACGATGAACTGCCCAAGCTGTGTCGGGAAAAACGCACCGGCATGCTCTTCATCGCAAGCAGCGACAATCGGTTGGCGCAGTTCGGCCTGGACCAGGGCGAGATTGTGTTCCTGGTTTTTCAGAACAAACGGGGCTTGGAAGCTTTGTCGTCGCTGAAGGGGCAAGACTTCAAGATTGGCGTTTATCGCTTTTTCGATGGGCAGGCTTCACCCGCCCGGCTGGTCTTGCCCCCCACGGATGACATCCTGAGACAGCTCGCAAGCGAAGTTCCTCGATTCGCCGCCACCGATCCGGTCAGCGCCCGGGTTCGGCCCCCGGCCGATCCGGTCAGCGCCCGGGTTCGGCCCCCGGCCGATCCGGTCAGCGCCCGGGTTCGGCCCCCGGCCGATCCGGTCAGCGCCCGGGTTCGGCCCCCGGCCGATCCGGTCAGCGCCCGGGT
>CALGOO010000213.1 GCA_937960715.1 uncultured Candidatus Competibacteraceae bacterium | reverse complement strand
ATGCCGTAGCGGCCCTTGACCTCGGCGGGGTCGATATGGCCGTCGAAAGCCCGGTAGTTGACGCCGTTGGGGACGACGTGAATTTTCTCGGCCGGAACGCGATAAATCCGGCGCAGCTCGTCGGCCAGAAAGGCGCTGACCGCGATCACCACGTTGGCGTTGTGGCAGCCCGCCGCCTCGGCGTCGCGCACCCAGCGGGCGAAGCCCTCGAAAAACACGTTGCCGTCACGGCCGTACTCGGTGGAGTGCATGGTCAGCACGCCCGGCGTGCCGAAACCGTCCATCGCGTATTTCATGGCGTTGGCGGTCAACCAGTCGTGGGCGTGGACGATCTCGAACCTGCCGACCATGGCGGTCACTTCGTGGAAGCGATGGGCCATGGCTTTGCACATGTAATCCATGCATTCGACATCGTTTTCGCTCAGGCCGTGATCGACCCGGTGATAGTGAACCCCGTCGATGTGATCGTAGTGGTTCTGGTCGCCCTGACGCCGGGTGATGACGTGCAGGTCGTGGCCGCGCCGCTGCAAGCCGGCGGCCAGCTCGGTGACGTGAACGCCGAGGCCGCCGGAGGAAATCGAGTGCAAGGACTCGGAGGAAAACATGGCGATACGCATGGGCTTAGCTCCCTAAATCCCGGCGGGCGGGATTGCTGTCATGAAAAGGCCGAAGCGGCAGCCGTGATCGCGCCCGCGCGAGATCAATTTATGCTGCGCCGCAATAACGCATTATGCCCTTTACCGGCCGCGAGTGACAGAGCGGCCGGAAATTTGCCGCGAACGGCCAACAAAAAACCCCCGAGGCCGCTGACGGTCTCGGGGGTTCTCGTGCCGGATCGGCTGGCCGGGGCGAGGCCGGCCCGACCGGTGTTATCGCCTGCTATTCGCCCACTGGGCGCGGTTCATCTAGTCCGTGTTCCGCCAGCGCCGCCGCCCGGAACAGGGCACGGCCCTTGTTCATGGTTTCCTCCCACTCCCTTTCCGGCACGGAATCGGCCACGACGCCGCCGCCGGCCTGAATGTGCAGCATCCCGTCCTTGAGCACGGCGGTGCGGATGGCGATGGCGGTGTCCATGTTGCCGGACCACGACAGATAGCCGACCGCGCCGGCGTAGATGCCGCGCTTGACCGGTTCCAGCTCGTCGATGATTTCCATGGCCCGGATCTTCGGCGCGCCGCTGACCGTGCCGGCCGGAAACGTGGCGCGCAACGCGTCGATAGCCGTCAGGCCAGGGCGCAAGCGGCCGGTGACGTTCGAGACGATGTGCATGACGTGCGAATAGCGTTCGACCACCATTTTCTCGGTCAGCCGCACGCTGCCGGTCTCGCTGACCCGGCCGACATCGTTGCGGCCCAGGTCGATCAGCATCAGATGCTCGGCCAGTTCTTTGGGATCGGCCAGCAGCTCGGCCTCCAGCGCCTGATCCTGTTCGTCGGTGGCGCCGCGCCAGCGGGTGCCGGCGATGGGCCGCACCGTCAGCAGCCCGTCTTCCAGCCGGGTCAGGATTTCCGGCGAGGAACCGACGATGTGCAGTTCGCCCAGATTGAAAAAATACATGTAGGGCGAAGGGTTCAGGCCGCGCAGCGCCCGGTACAGATCCAGCGGCGCGGCCCGGAACGGCGCCGACAGACGCTGCGACGGCACCACCTGCATGCAGTCGCCGGCCAGGATGTACGCCTTGATCCGCTCGACCGCGTTTTCGTAGCCCGGTTGGGTGAAGCCGGAGACGAACTCGATCTCCCGCGCGGCGGGATGGGAGCGATACGGCGCGTACAGCGAGCGCGGGGCGCGCAGCAGCTCGCTCCACTCGTCCAGGCGTTGCTGGGCGCGGGAGTAAGCGCGCTCCACCGCCGGGTCCACCAGGGTGATCAAATAGAGCCGCCCGGCCAGATTGTCGAACACCACCACGTCTTCCGACACCAGCAACAGGATGTCGGGATTGTCCAGCGGGTCGGGGTTGAGGCAGCGGGCCAACCTGGGCTCGATGTAGCGGATGGTGTCGTAGCTGAAATAGCCGACCAGACCGCCGATGAAGCGCGGCAGACCCTCGCCGGTCGCCGGCACCCGGTAACGGCTCTGAAACTGCTCGAGCCAGGCCAGCGGATCGGGGCAATCCAGCGCCTCGACAATCTCGCCGGCGTGCTCGACGGTCACCCGCTGGCCGCGCACCCGGACGATCTTGCGGCAGGGCAGGCCGATGATGGAGTAGCGGCCCCACTTTTCACCGCCCTGCACCGATTCCAGCAGATAGCTGTACGGCGCGTCGGCCAGCTTGAGGTAGGTGCTGAGGGGGGTGTCAAGGTCGGCGAGGACCTCGCGGGCGACCGGAACGCGGTTGAAGCCTTGTTCGACCAGGCGCTGAAATTGGTTCTGATTCATGATGAGGGGCAGCCTTGAACAGCGAAAACGGAAGATGGCGCGGCGCGGGATGGCGTCAGGTGGGACGGCGCCATCGAAAGTCCGTGGCCGGCTTGAAGCGCGCGAAAAGGAAAGAATGTGAGATGCTGTTCATTCAGGCGGGTTGGCGCAGCAGGGCGGGCAAATCCGTGATCGAAGCGATCACGGCGTCCGGCTGGGCGTCGTGAATATCGTAGCCGTGATTGTAGCCATAGGGCACGCAAACCACCGGACAACCGGCGTTGCGGGCCGCGCCCACGTCGTTGAGCGAATCCCCGACCATCAGCCCCTGGCGGATCGGCACGCCCAGCCGCTCGGCGCATAACAACAGCGCGTCCGGGGCGGGCTTGGGATTGGGCGCGCATTCACCGCCGACCACGGTGGTGAAAAAGCCACCGATGCCTAGCCGGTCCAAGAGTGGCAAGGCGAATTCGGCCGGCTTGTTGGTCACGCAGGCCATCGGCCAGCCAGCGGCGCGCAGTTCGGCCAAACCCTCGATCACGCCGGGATAGAGGCTGCTATGGACGCTGATATGCGCGGCGTAGGCGGTCTTGTACAGCGAGCGAGCGCGGGCGAACAGCTCCGGTTCCGCTCGTCCGGCCATGTCGTTGGTCAAAGCGCGGTGAATCAGGTTGTTCATGCCATTGCCGACCCAGGTCCGGACTTGCGCTTCCTCGCGCGCCGGCAAACCCAGTTCCCGCAGCATGACGTTCACCGCCGCGGTCAGGTCGGGGACGCTGTCCACCAAGGTGCCGTCCAGGTCGAAGAACAGTGCGGTGATATTTTTAAGCATGGGGCGGTGGGTACTTCGCTTGGGCCAGTTCGGCGCGCATCGCCATCAGCGTGGCTCGATAGTCGGGGGTGTTGAAGATAGCGGAACCGGCCACGAAGGTATCGGCGCCAGCCTCGGCGATCCGGCGGATGTTGTCGATCTTGACCCCGCCATCCACTTCCAGTCGAATGGGGTAGCCGCTGGCGTCGATCATCCGGCGGACCTCGCGCAGCTTGTTCAGTGTGCCGTCGATGAAGCTTTGACCGCCGAAACCGGGATTGACCGCCATCAGCAACACCATGTCCACCTTGTCCATCACGTACTTCAGGTATTCCAACGGGGTGGCGGGATTGAACACCAGCCCGGATTGGCAGCCACAATCGCGGATGATTTGCAGGCTGCGGTCGATATGTTCGCTGGCTTCGGGGTGGAAGGTGATGTAGCTGGCGCCAGCGGCGGCGAAATCGGGGATGATCCGGTCCACCGGCTTGACCATCAAATGGGCGTCGATGGGCGCGGTGACCCCGTGCTTGCGCAAAGCCTCGCACACGATCGGTCCCACCGTCAGGTTGGGGACGTAATGATTGTCCATCACGTCGAAATGGACGAGATCCGCGCCCGCCGCCAGCACGGCGTCCACCTCCGCGCCGAGCCGGGCGAAATCGGCGGAAAGAATCGAAGGTGCAATCCAATAATCCCGCATCCTGGCCTCGGGGGTGTCTCCGGTCAATCTATCGGCTATTTTGGAAGACTTTACCCCACCATCAAGCCTTTGGGTAGCGGCGTGGACGCGCCGCGGCCGGCGAATGGGAGAATACCAGACGATCAGCCCAACCGCTTGTACGCCAGTTCGCGAAATTGGGCCGCCGCCGCTGGGGTGAAGATTTCTTTGGCCAAGGCATGGATGGCGGCATCCAGAGTGGCGATGGTGCCAAAGTGATCGGCGCAAACCATGCTGGCGATGGGGCCGATAAATTCCTTGAGCATCTGCTCCAAAATTTTCTTGGCGTCATTCGACAGGGGACGGTCCGAAAGCGATTGCGATTTACCATTATCCGTCCGCGTGGCGGTGGGCGCGGTATTGGTCAGATACTCCAAGATGTCCAGGGTGGAGGGTAGTGAGCTATTGACCGACACCTTGCCGTCGAAGAAGGCGACCGTTCCATGCTGGATATTCAGTAATGACGGCAGGGCGCCGGCGCCGTGTTTGCCTTGGGAAAATAGCGAGACAATCTCACCGTCCCGAAAGCTGATTTGCCCTAATAAATGGCCGTTGTTCTTGATCAGCAGCGTACCGGTACGCTTTTCCCGGCACAGCTTTCGTAGTTGGGCAACGATGGCTGAAAGTGACAAAAGCTCTTGGGACGACATGGCAATACCTCGTTGGCATGAACCGGGGCGGAGAGACGGGCTTGGCTCACGCGCCCCTGCGCTAAATCACGATTGATTGTTCACGATCCAGTTTTTTGGAGCCGCCGCATGGCGATCACCAGGCTGTTGCGCAACAGATCGATGGCGCGCGTCACGTAATCCACTTCATCGCGGCTGCCTGGCCTGGTTTCAAGCGGCAGATCGAGCTCGCCATGGGCAAGGCGTTCGGTGGTCTTCGCCAGCATCTTGAGGCGCGCGATGATCGCTCGCTGGGCATAGAAGAAGTTCAGCAGGAAAGCCAGCGCGATCAGACCCAGCGTGTAGGGGTTGAGCACGCTCGATAGCATGTCGGTTAAGGTCACGTCGGGCAGCTTGACGCTGATGATGCCGCGCACGTCGCCGACCTTATAGCCGAATGCCACCTTGTCTCCATATTTTTCAATGACTTCTGGAGGAGCATCCTTGGGGTCGCCATGGCATTTCAGGCAGGATTGCTGCACGAAGATCGGTTGGCTGTAACGGTAAAAGCCACCTTCCAGCCCATCGTTGTACTTGCGTTCCTTATCGCTTTTGAAGAGCCGAAGCGAGGCTTGCTCGAAAGTGTCCGGCGCATTGGCTGGATTGCGATATTCGTCGCTGGTGACGCGGAAGGTGGCGCGGGTCGCGGTCTTGTTGGCCAGCGCCGACAACTCACGGGTCGCCAGGGCCGGATTCTTGGCGTAAAACTCGATGGCGCTGGCGTTGGCGCCGGTGACGACTTTCTTGCTGAGGAAATCGGGGAATTCCGACGCCAGGTGATCCACCCAGACCACACCAGTGCCGGCCACCCAGGCGCGGAAAGCAACCACCTGTTCGGCCACCGCCATGGCCTCGTTGCGCAGTTGGCGCTCCTTCAGGTTGTAGGTGCCGATCAAGAGCCCGGCGGCGATCAGCAACAGGGTCAGCAGAAAAACGAAGGAATATTTAATTTGAATGCTAAGCCTGGGGAACATGAAAACTCCTTGGGGAAAGGCGATTAAGGAGACAGAGGGCCGAAATCACCGGCTTTGGGCGTTCAGGCAGCCCTCGGCTCACTAGGGTTGATATAAAGGGTATTTGATCGGTTGACACGGCGGTATCAGGAAAACCCTGATTTTCGAGGGTTGAAAACCCTTGCCTTGGAAGTTTATACGAAAATTCCTCTCCCACTGGCGGGAGAGGAACGGGGGTAGGAGGGGCTTTTCAGTGGTTGGCTTACGAAAGGCAATCCGGAACTGCTTATCAATATTATATTTTTACGTTTGTGGGGTTAGAGTGGTCTTCCCTTGTCTTCCACCGCCTCCCTCTTCTCCTGCTCGATTTGCAGCGATCCCTCGCCAGCCATGGGCGGCGGTGTTCGACGGCTTTCCAGCTTGATGCGCAACCGCAGATTGTGGGCCGAATCGGCGTGGCGGATCGCGGTTTCGTAGCTGATCCGGCCAGCTTCGTACAACTGGAACAGCGCGTCGTCGAAGGTGACGATGCCCACGTCGGTGGAGCGGGCCATGATCGGCTTGAGTTCCTTGACCCGGCCGCGAAAGATCAACTCCGCCATCAGCGGGGTGTTGAGCAGAATTTCCACCGCCGGAATCAACCCGGGCCCATCCTCGCGCGGGAGCAGCCGCTGCGAGATGAACGCCCGCATGTTGAACGACAGATCCATCAAAACCTGGGCCCGCTTCTCCTCGGGAAAGAAATTGACGATGCGGTCGAAGGCCTGATCGGTGTTGTTGGCGTGCAGG
>CALGOO010000212.1 GCA_937960715.1 uncultured Candidatus Competibacteraceae bacterium | reverse complement strand
CACCCGAGGCCGAGGCGTGTGTGGGGTCTATACTCATGATATTGCGGAAACCAAGGTGGCGCAGGTCACCGAATTTTCCCGCCGTCACCAGCATCCGCTGCTGTGCACCATGGAAGAAGCCTAACCTTCAAAACCACCAAGTGCGATTCGAGGTGCGAGTATGTTGAGCAAGGACCTGGAGTTTTCCATCAATCTTGCGTTCCGCGAGGCGCGGGATCGGCGCCACGAATTCATGACCATCGAACATCTGCTGCTGGCCCTGTTGGACAACCCGGCGGCGGCGGAGGTGCTGCGAGCCTGTGGCGCTCATCTGGACCGGCTGAAACGCGACTTGCAGATTTTCATCCGCGACAACACGCCGATCCTGCGGGCCGATGATCCGCGCGAGACGCAGCCGACCCTGGGATTTCAGCGGGTGTTGCAGCGAGCGGTGCTGCATGTGCAGTCCTCCGGTAACCGGGAGGTGACCGGCGCCAACGTCCTGGTCGCCCTGTTCGGCGAGCAGGAGTCGCAGGCGGTGTATCTGCTCAAGCAGCAGGAAATCAACCGGCTGGACGTGGTGAATTTCATTTCGCACGGCATTTCCAAGGTCGCCGACGAGCAGGAGGCGGCCGCGCCCCAGGCCGAGGAGAACACCGAAAATCAAAGCGCCAAGCCGCTGGAGAATTTCGCCAGCAATCTCAATGACATGGCGCGGCAGGGCCGAATCGATCCGCTGATCGGCCGGCGCGAAGAGATCGAGCGTACCATTCAGATTCTTTGCCGGCGGCGCAAGAACAACCCGTTGTTCGTGGGCGAGGCCGGGGTCGGCAAGACCGCCATCGCCGAGGGTCTGGCCAAGATGATCGTCGACGGCGAGGTGCCGGACGTGTTGCGCAACGCCACGATGTACGCCCTGGACTTGGGCGCGCTGGTGGCGGGCACCAAGTATCGCGGCGATTTCGAAAAGCGGCTGAAGGCGGTGCTGGCGCAGTTGCGCAAGGAGCGCAACGCCATTCTGTTCATCGACGAGATTCACACCATCATCGGCGCCGGAGCGGCTTCCGGCGGGGTGATGGACGCCTCGAACCTGATCAAGCCGATGCTGGCCTCTGGCGAGATGAAGTGCATCGGTTCGACCACCTATCAGGAATATCGCGGTATCTTCGAGAAGGATCGGGCGCTGGCGCGGCGGTTCCAGAAAATCGACGTGGTCGAGCCGACCATCGAGGAGAGCTACCAGATCCTCAAGGGCTTGAAGACCCGCTTCGAGGAACATCACGACGTCAAGTACGCCGACAAGGCGCTGCGGGTGGCGGTGGAACTGTCGGCGCGCTATATCAACGACCGGCATTTGCCGGACAAGGCGATCGACGTGATCGACGAGGCGGGCGCCAGCCAGCGGTTGTTGCCGGTCGCCAAGCGCAAGAAGGTGATCAATGTCACGGACATCGAAACCATCGTCGCCAAGATGGCCCGCATTCCGCCCAAGACGGTATCGTCCTCGGACAAGGACGTGCTGCGCAACCTGGAGCGGGATCTGAAACTGGTGGTGTTCGGCCAGGACGAAGCGATCGAAACCCTGGCCACCGCCATCAAGATGGCGCGCGCCGGTCTGGGCAACGAACAGAAACCCATCGGCAATTTCCTGTTCGCCGGCCCGACCGGGGTGGGCAAGACCGAGGTGACCCGGCAACTGGCCCGGATCATGGGCATCGAGTTGATCCGCTTCGACATGTCCGAGTACATGGAGCGGCATACGGTGTCGCGGCTGATCGGCGCGCCGCCGGGCTACGTCGGCTTCGATCAGGGCGGCCTGCTGACGGACGCCATCTTGAAGCACCCGCACGCGGTGTTGCTGCTCGACGAGATCGAGAAGGCGCATCCGGACGTCTTCAATCTGCTGTTGCAGGTGATGGACCACGGCGCGCTGACCGACAACAACGGTCGCAAGGCGGATTTTCGCAATGTCATCGTGGTGATGACCACCAACGCCGGCGCCGAACAGATGGATCGGGCGTCCATCGGCTTCACCACGCAGGATCACAGCGGCGATGGCCTGGAGGTGATCAAGCGGATGTTCACACCGGAATTTCGCAACCGGCTCGACGCCATCGTGCAATTCAAGGCGCTGACGCCGATCACCATCGCCCAGGTGGTGGACAAGTTCCTGATCGAACTGGAAGCCCAACTGGAGCCGAAGAAGGTGACGCTGGAGGTGGACGAGGACGGGCGGCAATGGCTGGCCCAGCGCGGCTACGATCCCAAGATGGGCGCGCGACCCATGGCGCGACTTCTTCAGGAGAACATCAAGCGCCGTCTGGCCGAGGAACTGCTGTTCGGCCGGCTGATGAATGGCGGCCATGTGAGCGTCACCGCGCGTGATGGCGATCTGCAAGTAGAGATTGCCGAGGAGGAAGCGGTGCCCTGAGGAAGAAGGATCAGCGAGCCAGGGGCCAGGGCGCGTGGCCGCTGGCTGCCACGCCGGGGGAGAAATAGCAGCCGGAATGGAAGCCGGATTCAGCGCCCGCGATAGGTGATGCGGCCCTTGCTGAGATCGTAGGGGGTCAATTCGACTTTCACCTTGTCGCCGGTCAGGATGCGAATGTAGTTCTTGCGCATCCGGCCGGAGATGTGCGCCGTGATCAAATGACCGTTCTCCAACTTGACCCTGAACATGGTGTTGGGCAGGGTATCAACCACGGTGCCCTCCATCTCGATGTGGTCTTCTTTCGACATAAATCCTCGCTGACGCGCTGTGGCTGGCCTTGATAAAAAGACCGGTCACCATAGCGAAAATCCTGGGGCGCGGCAAGTGAATGAGCGCGCGCTGCGCCATCTGCTGATCGTTTATCACTCCCAGACCGGCCATACCCGATCCATGGCCAGGGCGGTGCTGCGCGGCGCGCGGCGCGTGACCGAGGTCGAGACGCGGCTGAGAATGGCCCTGCGCGCCGGTCTGGACGATCTGCTGTGGGCGCACGGTTTGCTGCTGGGCACGCCGGAGAATTTCGGCTACATGTCCGGGGCATTGAAGAACTTTCTGGATCGCACCTATTATCCGGCGCAGGGCAAGGTCGATGGGTTGCCTTACGCGGTGTTCATCAGCGCCGGCAACGACGGTCGCGGCGCGCTGTCCAGCATCGAGCGCATCGCCCGCGGCTACCCGCTCAAGCCGGTGTGTGAACCGATCATCGCCCGGGGCGAACTGAACGTCGAGGTTTTGCGACACTGCGAGGAACTGGGCGAGACCATGGCGTCGGGCGTGGCATGGGGCATTTTCTGAGGCTGAAGCAACGGTTGCGCGGCTGGGTCGGGCGGGGGCGAGCCGTGGCCAACCGGTTGCCGCCGGCGAAACGGCGGTTGCTATCCCGGATCGGCCGGGGCGTGTGGATGGCGACATGGCTGTTCGCGGTCGGATCGGTGGCGGTGGTGCTGGCCCTGCGCTGGATTCCGCCGCCGGCCTCCAGTTTCATCGCGCAGGGTTGGTTGAGCGCGCTGTGGGCGGGGGAGGGCGCGGCGTTCCGCTATGGCTGGACGCCGATGGCGACGATTTCGCCCCATGCGGCGCTGGCGGTGATCGCCGCCGAGGATCAGCGGTTTCCCGACCATTTCGGCTTCGATTTCGTGGAGATACGGAACGCGCTGGAGGACCAGGACGAGGGCAGGCCCCTGCGTGGGGCCAGCACCCTCAGCCAGCAGGTGGCCAAGAATCTGTTCTTGTGGCCGGGGGGCGGTTTGATTCGCAAGGGGCTGGAAGCCTGGTTCACCGTGCTGCTGGAGTTGTTGTGGTCCAAGCGACGGATTTTGGAGGTTTATCTGAACATCGCCGAGTTTGGTGAATACACCTTTGGGGTGGAAGCGGCCAGCCAGCGGTTTTTCCGCAAGCCGGCCGCGCGCCTGACCGCCGACGAGGCGGCGCGGCTGGCGGCGGTATTGCCCAATCCGCTGCGCTACCGAGTGGATCGGCCCTCGGCCTACGTCCTCAAGCGCCAGCGTTGGATCGAACGACAGATGCGGCAATTGGGGGGTGTGGCCTATCTTGACCAACTTTGAGTGGAGAACGCATGGAACCTAAACCTCGGATCAGCATCCTCTATTGCACCCAATGCCGCTGGTTGCTGCGAGCCGCCTGGCTGGCGCAGGAACTGCTGACCACCTTCGAACAGGAATTGGGCGAGGTGGCGTTGCAACCGGGTACCGGCGGGGTGTTCGAGATTCGGGTCGGCGAGGAACTGGTCTGGTCACGTCAGCGGGAAGGACGATTTCCAGAAGCCAAGGAAGTCAAGCAGCGAGTGCGCGACCGGGTCGCGCCGGAACGGTCCCTGGGCCATTCGGATCGCGCGGGCCCGCCGGGCTGATAGCAACACAGACTTTTAGCAGGAGCGCCATGCAGGATTTACGCGTGATTGACGGCCTCGCGCCGGAGCGATTTGGGTTGCCATACCGCCGGTTGCTGAACGCCCTGCTTTTTCTAGCGTGCGCGGGAGGATTGGGCTTTGCCTGGTACGCGCAGTTTTACCTGGGACTGGAGCCGTGCCCGCTGTGCATTTTTCAGCGGCTGGCCTTGTTCGCCTTGGGCATGGTGTTCTTGCTGGCGACCGTCCACAACCCGAACGGCTGGGGTGCGCGGGTGTATGGCGTGTTGATTGGGTTGGTTGCGGTCACCGGCGCCGGCATCGCTGGCCGGCATGTCTGGTTGCAGCATCTGCCGCCGGAGCAGGCGCCGCGCTGCGGGCCGGGGCTGGATTACCTGCTGGAAACGCTGCCGTTGGGCGCAACCGTGCGCGAGGTGCTGTCCGGTTCCGGCGAATGCGCCAAGGTGGACTGGACCTTGCTGGGGTTGAGCGTCCCGGAATGGACCTTGCCGCTGTTCCTGGGGCTGGGCGTGCTGGGTGTGTTCGCCAACTGGCGGCGCGGCTGAGGGAATTCGAAGTCGATTGACGCGGCGGCGTTGCCGCTCCGCATTTCGGCGCGGGTATTCGGCGCTGTATGTCTCAATGCTCCACAAGGCGAACGGCAACGTGAACTTCAGTGTGGAACAGGTGGCCGCCTTGGCCCTCGACGAGGAATCGCCGTCGCCACCCTGGCCACCGACCGGGCGCTGCTGCTCTACGGCGTGCCCGGCACCGCCGCTAAGTCCTGGGTCAGCGAGGAGCAGCTTCGCTACGGCTGGAATTACGCCATGCTGCTGGCCAAGGGTCCGTCACGGGAGGCTCTCACCCCCAGCCCGCTGATGCGGGCGATGGAACGGGGCAAGACCGCCCGGGTGGAGGAACTGACCCGGATTCCGAGCGACGTGCAGGACACGCTGATCACCATCCTGTCGGAAAAGACCCTCCCCATCCCGGAATTGAACGGCGAGGTGCAAGCGACGCGCGGATTCAACGTCATCGCCACCGCCAACAACCGCGACAAGGGCGTCAACGAACTGTCCAGCGCGCTGAAACGGCGCTTCAACACCGTCATCCTGCCGTTGCCCGCCAGCGAGGACGAGGAAATCGCCATCTCGGCGACGGCGAACTCAAGGCCGCCGACCTGGCCAGCGGCCTGCTGGGCGCGGTAGTCAAGGACCCGGCGCAGGGGGTGTGATTCAAAGTGATGCATCGATGAAATGGCCGGTTCAAGCGGCTT
>CALGOO010000211.1 GCA_937960715.1 uncultured Candidatus Competibacteraceae bacterium | reverse complement strand
TCCATGATGCCTTTCTTGATGCCCTGCAACTCGTCGCCGGCCCCGGCGATCATCAGCAGCAGGAAGAAATCGACCATCGAGCGCACCGTGGTTTCGCTCTGGCCCACGCCGACGGTTTCCACCAGGATCACGTCGAAGCCGGCGGCCTCGCAGACCAGGATGGTTTCGCGGCTTTTGCGGGTCACGCCGCCCAAGGTGCCGCTGGACGGGGAAGGGCGGATGAAGGCGCGCAGGTCGCGCGACAGCAGTTCCATGCGGGTTTTGTCGCCCAGGATGCTGCCGCGGGTGACGGTGCTGCTGGGGTCCACCGCCAGCACCGCGACCTTGTGGCCCTGCTCGCACAAATGCAGGCCGAGCGCCTCGATGAAGGTGCTCTTGCCGGCGCCCGGCACGCCGGTGATGCCGACCCGGATGGAGTTGCCGGTGTGCGGCAACAGTTGCCGCAGCACCTCCTGACCCATGTCGAAATGCGTCTGGGCGTTGCTTTCCACCAGGGTGATGGCCTGACCCAGGACGTTGCGATCGCCAGCCAGCACGCCGGCCACGTACTCGTCCACCGTCAGCCGGCGGCGGCGCGGGGTGTGCTTGCGCGGGACCGGTACGCTGGCTTGGCCGAGAATGCCGTCGTGCCCGCCATCGACGCCGGCCATGACCGAGGTGGTGAATTCCTTCCCGGCGTTTTCGGGAACCCAGTCGGGTTTCTGGCTTGAGTTTTTCATGAGCGGAACCGTCGCGCGCTGGAGTTGGTGATGGGGAAGGGCGCTCGTTTTAGCGGAACGCCCAAAGTTTGGTCGGCATGTTCGATGTGAATTGACTTGGGTTGGGTCGATAGCCAGCGATTATCTTGGCTCCGTAATGGCGGTTGCCTGGCGCGGCATTCAGGCATGACGGGAAAGCCGATCCCTTCGTCGGCGCGCCGCCAAATGGCGATGTATTTCGATCCCGTCCTAAGTTCCCGCCCGCCCCGCCTGCTCGAGCAACCGCCGCAACTGGTAGCGATAGACGAACCCCGGCAGGGCGCCGACCGCGAACAGGCACAACGTCACGACATAAAACTCCCAATCCTGGGCATGGATCGTACCGGCCATCTTGTACTCGAAGCCGAACCCCAAGCCGATGATCAAGCCGTACAACAACCCCCATTCAATCAACCGCAGCCAAAACGGCTTCGCCCGCCGATGGGGGCGGGCGAAGATCAGCAACCAGCGTTCGCTCAGCCAGGGCAGATTGGCGGTAATCGCCGCCAACCCCAGCCAAAGCCCAATGAGGATTCCGGGCATAACCGATGGAGGATGGCCTAAGCCAGTCCCTTCAACGACAGGGCCGCCGCGCACCAACCCATCAGCGCGGTTGGATACAGGCCCAGCGCCACCAGCAACAACCCATTGGCGCTGATGGCGATTTCGGTATCCAGGCTCAGTTGGATCGGCTCGCTCCGCTCCGGCTGGTCGAAGTACATGCACTTGACCACCCGCAGATAATAGAAGGCCCCAATCACCGAGAACACCACGCCCAGAATCGCCAACCAGACCAACCCAATATTGACGATGGCCTGCAACACCACCCACTTGGCGTAGAAGCCGACCAGGAAGGGAACACCGGCCATGGACATCATGATCGCCATCATCAAGAAGGCCAGCCACGGATTGCGGTCGTTCAGGCCCTTGAAGTCGTCGATGTTCTCCGCCTCGAAGCCGGTCCGACTTAGTACAATGATCACGCCGAAGGCGCCGACCGCCATCAACACGTAAACGATGGTGTAGAACATCGCCGCCGCATAGCCTTCCGGGGTGCCGGCCAGGATGCCCAGCAACAGAAAGCCAACGTGGGAAATGGTCGAGTAGGCTAGCATCCGCTTGATGTTGGTCTGGACAATGGCGATCAGATTGCCCAGTGCCATGGACGCCGCCGCCAGAATGATCAGCATGCCCTGCCAGTCGCTCTGCAATGCGCCAAGCCCATCCACCAGAATCCGCATCACCAGGGCGAACGCCGCCAACTTCGGCGCCGACCCGATATACAGCGTGACCGAAGTCGGCGCGCCTTGATACACGTCGGGCAGCCACATGTGAAACGGCACCGCGCCCAGCTTGAACGAAAGACCCACCACCAGAAACACCAGGCCGAATACCAGCACCAAGTCGTTGGCGCTCTGCTGGGCGACGGCGATGGAAACCACCTGGAGATCGACGCTGCCGGTCGCGCCGTAGATCATCGAGATGCCGTACAGCAACATGCCGGAGGCCAGCGACCCCAGCACGAAATACTTCATGGCGGCCTCGGACGCCACCGGCGAATCACGGTCGGTCGCCACCAGGGCGTACAGCGAAAGCGACAACAATTCCAGACCGAGATACACGGTCAACAGGCTGTGCGCCGACACCATGATCATCATGCCCAGCACGCCGAACAGCCCTAGCACGAAATACTCGCCCTTGAACAAGTCACGTTGGCGCAAATAGTCCCGCGAGTACAGGAACACGGCGGCGGCGGCCAGATAGATGAACAGCTTGAGCAGGTCGCCCATCGCATCCTTGACGTAATGACCGAACAGGGTTACCACTGGCGTTTGGGCGTAGGTGAACAAGGTCAGCAGGGCCGCGCCCAACAGCGTCAGTTGCGTCAGCCCGTAGGTGACATGGCGCCGCTGCTGGTCCAGGAACACGTCGATCACCAGGACCAGGCAGGTCATGGTCAGGACGAACAATTCCGGCAGTACCGGCATGAAGTCAGGAGCGACGAAGTTCATGGGGTTTCCCTATTCTCCAAATTCTGCTCTGCAATGGGCGCGGTTACAGCTTGGTCACGGTCATGTGCTGCAACAGGTTATCCACTGTGGCGTGCATCGTCGAGGTCAACGGATCGGGCCACAGACCCAGCAGCAACACCGCCGTCGCCAGCAGGCTCAACATGATGATCTCGCGACGGCCGACATCCTCCAACTCGGCGACGTGGTGGTTGCCGACCTCGCCGAAGATGACCCGTTTGACCAGCCACAGGGTATAGGCCGCGCCCAGGATCAGGGTGAAGGATGCCAGGAAGGCGATCCAGAAACTGGCCTTGAAGCTACTCAGGATCACCAGGAATTCGCCGACGAACCCCGAAGTGCCCGGCAGACCAGCGTTGGCCATGGCGAACAGCACCATGAAGGCAGCGAATATCGGCATGGTGTTCGCCACCCCGCCGTAATCCTTGATCTGGCGGGAATGGACCCGGTCGTACAGCACGCCCACGCACAGGAACAACGCGCCCGAAATGAAGCCGTGCGATACCATCTGCACCATGCCGCCCTCGATGCCCATCGCCGCGCCGTTCAAACTGCCGGTATGACGATAGATGCTGAAGGCGATGAAGAAGCCCAGCGTGACGAACCCCATGTGCGCGATGGAGGAGTAGGCGATCAGCTTCTTCATGTCCTGCTGGATCAGGGCGACCAGACCGATGTAGACCACTGCCACCAGCGACAGGGTGATGATCAGCCAGTCCAGGGTGGCGGAAGCGTCCGGGGTGATCGGCAGGGCGAAGCGCAGGAAGCCGTAACCGCCGATCTTCAAAGTGATGGCCGCCAGGATCACCGAGCCGCCAGTGGGCGCCTCGACATGAGCATCCGGTAACCAGGTATGCACCGGCCACATCGGCACCTTGACCGAGAAACCGAGCAGGAAGGCGAAGAAGATCCATACCTGTTCGCACAGGGTCAATGGCAGCTTGTGGAAGTCCAGAATTTCGAAACTGTTGGCCTGGGTATACATGTAGATCAGGGCGATCAGCATGAACACCGAGCCAAGGAAGGTGTAGAGGAAGAACTTGAGGGTGGCGTAAACCCGCCGCGGTCCGCCCCAGATGCCGATCACCAGGAACATCGGGATCAACATCGCCTCGAAGAACACATAGAACAGAATGGCGTCCAACGCGGCGAACACGCCGATCATCAACCCTTCCATGATCAGGAAAGCGGCCATGTACTGAGCCACTCGGTACTGCACCACCTCCCAGCCGGCGATCACCACCAGCACGGTCATGAACGCGGTCAACAGGATCAGGGGCATCGAGAAGCCGTCCACCCCCAAGTGGTAGTTGACGCTGAGCGCCGGAATCCAGGGGACGCTTTCCTGGAACTGCATCGCCGCCGTCGAGGAATCGAACAGCGTGAACAGCGGAGTACCGATCAGGAAGGTGAGAATCGCCACGGTCAGGGCCAGTGCCTTGGCGCGTCCGGGGCTGTCGTCACCCACGAACAGGACCGCGACGCCGCCAAGAATCGGCAACCAGATCACAAGACTGAGCAGAGGAGGCAGTTCCGACAGCATGGTTTTTCTTCTTCCAGGTTAGCGGGCAACGAACCAGGTCAGCAGGATCAGCAGGCCGATGATCATCGCGAACGCATAGGTGTACAGGTAGCCCGTTTGCAAGTGGCGAACCACGGACGAAACCCAGCCCACCAGTCGAGCCGCGCCGTTCACCATAAGGCCGTCGATCAGCCCGGCGTCGGCGTACTTCCATAGCGCGGTCCCCAGGTTTCGGCCGCCGCGCATGAAGAACGACTGATAAAACTCGTCGAACAGGTACTTGCGGTCCATGATGTCGTACAGCCTGACGAAGCGCTGCTGGATCAAATCCGGCAGATCTGGCCGCACCATGTACAGATAGAAGGCCGAGCCGAAACCGGCCAGCACCAGGATGAACGGCAGGCCGGTCAGGCCATGCAGCGCGAAACTCATCGCGCCGTGGAAATGTCCGGCGACATGCTCCAGCACGTCGTGGGTGGGCGCGACCGCGATCACGCCTTCGAAGACATCGCCAAAGAGCATGGGTTCGATGGTCATCGCGCCGATCACCACCGAGGGAATGGCGAGCAGGATCAGCGGCACGGTCACCACCGCGGGGGTTTCGTGCAGGTGTTCCTGGGTGTGGTGGTCCATCCGCTCCTGGCCGTGGAAGACGACGAAATACAATCGGAACGAGTAGAACGAGGTCACGAACACGCCCAGCATCACCGCGAAGTAAGCAAAACCGGAGCCAGCGATATGGGAGTAATGCACGGCTTCCAGGATGCTGTCCTTGGAATAGAACCCGGCGAAGCCCGGCGTGCCGATCAACGCCAGGGTGCCCAGCAGGAAGGTGATCCAGGTGATCGGCATGTACTTCCACAGCCCGCCCATCTTGCGGATATCCTGCTCGTGATGCATGGCGATGATCACCGAGCCAGCGCCTAGAAACAGCAACGCCTTGAAGAAGGCGTGAGTCATCAGATGGAAAATGGCCGCGGAATAGGCTGACACCCCCAGCGCCACCGTCATATAGCCGAGTTGTGACAGGGTGGAGTAGGCCACCACTCGCTTGATGTCGTTCTGGACGATGCCCAGGAAGCCCATGAACAGCGCGGTGATCGAGCCGATCACCAGCACGAAGCTCAGCGCGGTCTCCGACAACTCGAACAAGGGCGACATCCGGGCCACCATGAAAATGCCGGCGGTCACCATGGTCGCGGCGTGAATCAGGGCGGAGATCGGGGTGGGACCTTCCATCGAATCCGGCAGCCAGACGTGCAACGGCACCTGAGCCGATTTGCCCATCGCGCCGATGAACAGCAGGATGCAGATTACCGTCATCAGCGACCAGTCGACGCCGGGGACGATCTGTACGGTCATCTCGGCCATCAGCGGCGCGGCGGCGAACACGTCCTTGTAATCCAGGCTGTTGAAGGCCATCAACACGGCGGCGATGCCGAGCAGGAAGCCGAAATCACCCACCCGGTTGACCAGGAACGCTTTCAGGTTGGCGAAAATCGCGCTCTCGCGCTTGAACCAGAACCCGATCAGCAAATAGGACACCAGGCCGACTGCTTCCCAGCCGAAGAACAGTTGCAGGAAGTTGTTGGCCATCACCAGCATCAGCATCG
>CALGOO010000210.1 GCA_937960715.1 uncultured Candidatus Competibacteraceae bacterium | reverse complement strand
CCCGCACCGCTTCGCCCATCGAACCGAGATGCACCGGAATATGCGGGGCGTTGGCGACCAGTTGACCGTCCCGGTCGAACAGCGCGCAGGAAAAATCCAGCCGCTCCTTGATGTTGACCGAGTGCGCGGTGTTGGCCAGGGTCACGCCCATCTGCTCGGCGATGGCCATGAACAGGTTGTTGAAGACTTCCAGCAGGATGGGGTCCACGTCCGTGCCGACCGCGACCCGTTGCGGGCGCGGCTGGTGGCGAGTCAATACCAGATCGTTGCGCGCCGTGACCTGGGCTTGCCAGCCGGGTTCGATCGACGTGGTCGCGCCGGCTTCGCTGATGATAGCCGGGCCGACGATACGGTCGCCGGGCCGCAATTCTTCACGCCGGTGGAGGGGAGCGGTCCTGTCGCTACCGGCGACGTGCAGCGAGATGGTCGCGGTGGGTTGCCGCGGAACGACGCGAGCGCCTTCTTCGTCGGCCCTCGCCCCCAACCTCTCTTCCGCCGGTGGGAGAGGGGAGTTGCCGCCGATCACCTCAACCACCGCCGCCTCCACGATCAGCGCCTTGTCGGGCATGACGAAACCGTAGCGTTGACGATGGGCGACCTCGAAACGAGCTTGCAATTGAGTCAGGTCATCGGCGGCGACGCTCAGGGCGCTGTCGCTGCCGACGTAGCGCAAGCGAACGGCGCGGACGGTTTGGGTTCGCGTGGCGGGAATGTCCTGCGCCACCATTTCCGCCCGCCCGATCTGCTCCAGTTTGGCGAAGACTTGTTCCAGCCGTGGCGACAGTTCCACCGCCAGCGGTGCTTCAACGGCACGTTCCTTCAGCAAGCGGGCGTCGGCCAGCCCCATGCCGTAGGCCGACAACACGCCGGCGAGAGGGTGGATGAAGATGGCCGGTATCGCCAGCGCGTCGGCCACCGCGCAGGCGTGCTGACCGCCCGCGCCACCAAAGCAGCACAGGGTGTATTCGGTGATGTCGTAGCCGCGCTGAGTGGAAATCTGCTTGATCGCATTCGCCATGTTCTCGACCGCGATCTTGAGAAAGCCCTCGGCCAGTTCGGCGGGGGCATACGTTTTGCCGGTGGCGGTTTGAATTTCAGTGGCAAGTGCCGCGAAGCGCTGGATCACGGTGTCCCGGTCCAGCGGCAGATTTTGACCGGGACCGAACACGCGCGGAAAGAAATCGGGTTGGATACGTCCCAGCAGGACGTTGCAATCGGTCACGGTCAGCGGTCCGCCGCGCCGGTAACAAGCCGGTCCCGGATTGGCCCCGGCGGATTCCGGTCCCACCCGCAGCCGACCGCCGTCGAAGCGACAGATCGAACCGCCACCCGCCGCCACGGTGTGAATGTGCAGCATCGGCGCGCGCAGCCGCACGCCGGCCACCAGGGTTTCAAACGCGCGTTCGTATTCGCCGGCGTAATGGGCGACGTCGGTGGAGGTGCCGCCCATGTCGAAGGTGATGATCCGGTCGAAGCCGGCCTGGGCGGCGGTGCGCGCCGCGCCGACGATGCCGCCGGCCGGGCCGGACAAGATGCTGTCCTTGCCCTGAAAGTGGCGGGCGTCGGTCAGCCCGCCGTTGGACTGCATGAACAGCAGCCGCGCGTTGCCCAACTCGCTGGCGACCTGATCCACGTAGCGGCGCAGGATCGGCGACAGATAGGCGTCCACCACCGTGGTGTCGCCGCGCCCGACCAGCTTCATCAGCGGGCTGACCTGGTGCGAGACCGAGATTTGGGTGAAGCCGATCTCGCGAGCGAGTTCCGCCGCCTGTCGTTCGTGCTCCGGATAGCGATAGCCGTGCAGAAACACGATGGCGACGGCCCGAATGCCGGCGGCATAAGCGTCTTGCAGCGGGGCGCGGGCGCTTTCGGGATCGAACGAGATCAGGGCTTCGCCGTGGGCGGAAACTCGCTCGCGGACTTCCACCACCCGTTCGTACAGCAGTTCCGGCAACACGATTTGGCGTGCGAACAACTGGGGCCGGTTCTGGTAACCGATGCGCAGCGCGTCGCGGAATCCTTGGGTGATCAGCAACAGAGTCCGGTCGCCCTTGCGTTCCAACAAGGCATTGGTGGCGACGGTGGTGCCCATTTTCACCACCGCGATGGATTCGGCGGGGATCGGCTGACCCGTTGGGATGCCCAGCAGCTCGCGAATTCCGTGCAGGGCGGCGTCGGCATAGTGCTCGAAGTTGTCCGACAGCAGTTTATGCGTCAGTAGCCGGCCGTCGGGGTGGCGAGCGACGATGTCGGTGAACGTGCCGCCCCGGTCGATCCAGAACTGCCAGTGGGCGGGGGTGGGAAGGATAGGATTGCTCATCGATCTGGGGTTCCAAGGAGGGTGGACGCGAAGCTCGTGTCCGGTTCGGTCGTCGTGCAAGCCGGAAGGCGCCATTCGGGCCTGGATATGCTAGTCTGCTCTCATGACCAGCTTGCTCGGCGAATTCGAATGCAGTCTCGATTCCAAAGGGCGGATCGCGTTGCCGGCCGCGCTGAGGAAACAGCTTCCGGTCGAGGCGGAAGGCCGGTTCGTGGTCAATCGCGGCTTCGAACAGCATCTGGTGTTGTACCCACTGCATGAATGGCGGCGCGTTACCGCCGAACTCAACCGACTGAATCTGTTCGTCAAGAAAAATCGCGAGTTCGTCCGCTATTTCCACCGGGGCGCGACCGAACTGGAACTGGACGGCAGCGGTCGGTTGCTGCTGCCCCGGCGGCTGCTGGATTACGCCGGCATCCGCGATACCGTCATCCTGCTGGCCTACGCCAGCCGCATCGAATGTTGGGACGCGGTGCTGTACGAGCATCTCCTGTCCGACGAGCCGGCCGATTTCGCCCGCCTGGCCGAGGAAATCATGGGTGGCGCGGGCCACGCGGGGCGAGACGAGGAACGGTTTCCCGATTTGCGGGAGTCGCCGCTGCCGCCCGGTTCGCGGCATTAGCCCGAATATTTCATCGAAACCGCCATTGGCGTTGGAGGCCGCCCTACCGAGTTGGATTCATGGCGTGACCAGCCTGATGGTTGGGTTATCGGAATCCGGGTGGGCAATGAAAGTTGAGGTTGCAAATCAGTCAGTCACATGGAATTTGATCTGAGCGCCATCTGGCAACTCTTTAATTGTCATTGCGGATAATGCCACGTTTCATCGCTCCAAGGAGGTCAGGGGTTTTGTCCGGTCGCATCGTCATCAAATCCGCATGTTCTTTTTTCCAACCTATTCTCCTAAACTCGATCCTGATGAACAAGTCTGGAATGAAATCAAACATCGAAAGTTACAAAAACAACCGATCAAAAACAAGTCGGATTTGAAAAAAAGAATTGATGACGCACTCAATTTTTTGAAGGAAAAAACTGAAAAAGTCCGGTCATTTTTTCATCTTCCTGATACTCAATATGCAGCAATTCCAGAATTGGCTTAATATTCAATGTCCGGATATCAATTGGGAAGACTCTATACTGCCCCGGCGGCCATGTGAACCATCACAAATAAGACGGCAACTTCTGGACCTCTCCCATCCGGATCGACGAACTTGTAGGGGTTGTTGTTGGCGTAGGCGTAGCGGTTGAAACTGTGCGGATCGCCGGGGTCCACCGCCTTGGGATCAATCCCCATGAACCGGCCCA
>CALGOO010000209.1 GCA_937960715.1 uncultured Candidatus Competibacteraceae bacterium | reverse complement strand
GCGATGATCGTCCGGGGGTCCCTCGAACGCCTGGTGCCGGTGTTGATGACGACGACCACGGCGGTGCTGGGCCTGATTCCGCTGGCCATCGCCGCCGGCGAGCCGGGGAAGGAAATCCTCCAGCCCATGGCCGTGGTCATGCTCGCTGGCCTGGTCACCTCGACCTTGCTCGATCTGGTCTACACGCCGGCCTTCTTCTGGCGCTGGTGCGGTCCCATCGCGGAACGGCTGGTCAAGAATGGCGAGGCACGGTCGATCACCCCTTGAAGGCGGCGAGGTGTTCAATTCGGTTTTTCCAAAGCAGTGCGTCGGCGTCGCCCAGGTTCAGCGGATGGCGCTCCTGACCGGCGACCGGAAAACCCTGGCCGCCAACAACGCCTGAGTGAGCCGTTGCGGTTCGTCGGTGCCCAGCCGCAGCCGCTGGCCCGAGGTCAGCGTGATCTCGACCGCGTCCCAGCCCGACACGTTGTACAACCAGCCGCGCGCGGTGTGATGGATGCCCCAACCGTCGGTCCAAGTGGTGCGAACCGGTCGCGCCTCCATGATCTCCGCCAAGGGAATGCTCTTGCGAATCAGGCCGATCCCGAACCGAAACCGTAGATGCGACTCGTCGATCTCGACGGTGAGCGTTCCGAACAGCATCAGGAACACCCCCATCAGCACCGGCCCCAGCACCGTCAACGCCGACGGCCCGGTCATCAGCTCGGCGCCGGCGGCAACGGCCGACAGCGACAGCAGAATCCCCGCCACGACGGCGCCGAATTGAGTATGGTGGTAGTAGCGCAGGCGCATTCCGGGAACCCCCCTCAACCAGGATCAAGGCCCGGCGGTTGCTCCAGCCCAAGACCCAATATCAAGCGTAGCACCGAGATCAATGGTTCGACGCGCGTCATGTCCCAGTCGTCCAGACCGGCGGTGATTGTTCCCGCCGCCGTTGCCAGTCCCCCACCCTGCCGTACCTGTTCGCCGATCTGACGGCGCATCATCGGCGGGAAGGTCGAAAACGCGCGGCGCCCCAGTGGCAACGTCTGGATGAAATGGTCGGCGCTCAAGCCGCTGACCCACTGATCGACCAGCCCAAACAGTGCTTCGTCATGCACCAGCACCATGCCCCCGTCGCTGAGGAAGCCTTCCAGGCCGTCCAGCACAGGCAAGACCTGGACGGCGTCGGTCTGGCGCACGTCGCCGTAACGGGAAATCCGCGCCAGCGGTGGTGAGCACCGTGCGCGCCGCCTCCAGCAATTCGGCCAGGCGCACGCATTCAATGACGGGCGCCGACGAGCAGTCGATTTCGGCCTCGCGCAACAACTGGGCGACGCGGGCTGAACCAGGCCACCGGCTCGGCCCGTCCACCGCGCCGCGTCTTGAACGGATTGGATAAGAGCGGCGCCTCGGTTCGCACCGCCGCCATCGCCTCCGCGATCGCCGCGAACAGTTCCACGCCGTCCTGCCGCTGCTCGACCGTATGCTCCCACCATTCCTCGCCGCCGCCGTAACCGGCCGCTCGCCCCAGCCAGCCCAGCGGGTCGCGGCGCAAATCCGGGGCGTCGCCCATGAACCGGGCCGACACGCCGTGATCCGAGCGCGTAGCGCATGGCCTGCCATGCGGAAGAAAACTCGGCGAAGGGATAGAACACCGCGCGCTTCGGCTCCTCGGGCGCGTACAGGAGCGCCACCGGCGGTTCCATCCCGTCCGCCCCGGCCAATCAGCACGCAGTCCGGTTGGAGGTCTCGCAGGGCGCGGGTCAGGCTGCGGGCGCAGCCGGGGCCGTGGTGGCGGATACCGAAGAGATGGACGGGGTCGGCGGTGGATGAGGTCATTGACTCCAACTCAAAAAGATGAACAGGATCGCCAGGGCAATCGCGCTATAGCCTCGTAGGATGGGTAGAGCGCAGCGAAACCCATCATCCCGCAAACGCCCCCATGCGTCGAAATCGCTTCGTAGGATGGGTGGTAGAGCGCAGCGAAACCCATCATCCCGCAAACCCTATTCGACCTCCAAATCCGTAACCCCCGCACCCGCCCAATCCGCCGGATAAACACCCCATCCGACATAGCGGTGAAACGACGAATAAGGCCACTCCACCACGCTTTTCACATGGCCGTGCTTGACCGGATTGTAGTGAATGTAATCCACGTGACGGCTGAAGTCTTCTTCATCGCGAATCGCATGTTCCCAGAATCGGCGTTGCCAGATGCCGCGTTCCCGCTTGCGGGCGCGACTGGTCGAAAGGGGTTCTCCGGCCTCCACCGCTCTGGAAAACGCCGATTTGAGCTGCCGCCAGCGTAAGCTGAAATCATGATCGCCCGCCGGCAGCGTCCAAAGGGTATGGAGATGATCGGGCAAAACCACCACCGCCTCGACGCGGAACGGATGCGCGGCGCGGACCCGCCGGAAAGCGTCCCGCAGGGCGCCGATATGCTCCGTCAGCAGGCGGCGATCTCGCTCGGCCAGATTGACCGTGAAGAAATAGGTCCCCCCGCTGACACGGTGACGGCGGTAGGCGGTCATGGTCGGCTTGAATTCAGGTAGCGGAAGTCATGATTATCGTGGCCGATTCCGTTAAAGGGTAACCGTTTGGATCCCTGGTGGTTTCGCTCCGTATTGATGTCGTTCCTCAACCCACCCTACAACCCATTGTTTTTTATCAGGATTGGTAGAGCGCAGCGAAACCCATCGCCGTGCGGAACGAGAGAGGTTTGAGCGGTTATGTTCAATGATGGGTTTCGCTGCGCTCTACAAATCCTACGATCTA
>CALGOO010000208.1 GCA_937960715.1 uncultured Candidatus Competibacteraceae bacterium | reverse complement strand
ACGGTCGGCTCGTTCCGCTCCGTGCGCTCGCGAATGCCCGCCAGGCTGTTGGCGATCTGAATCAGTTCCGCCAGCGCCTGCTGGGTGTCCAGATCATGCCGGGCTGGGTCGGCCTCGTAGGCTTCGATGTAAACCCGCAGCGTCGCGCCCTCGGTGCCGGTGCCCGACAACCGGTAGACGATGCGGGAGCCATCCTGGAAACCGACACGGATGCCCTGCTTGTCGCTGATGCTCTCGTCGATTGGATCGAGATAGCGGAAATCGTCGGCATAAGCCACCGTGTAGGCGCCGAGCTTTTGCCCCGGCAGTTCGGCGCTTTTGGCGCGCAGCGCGTCGACCAGGCCGTTGGCGGCGTCGCTGTTGACCGCTTCGTAGTCGTGGCGGGTGTAGTAGTTGCGGCCGTAAGTCCGCCAGTGCTCGCGCACGATCTCCGCCACCGACTGCCGGCGCGCGGCCAGGATGTTCAGCCAGAACAACACCGCCCACACGCCGTCCTTCTCGCGCACATGGTCGGAGCCGGTGCCGAAGCTTTCCTCGCCGCACAGGATGATCTTGCCGGCGTCCAGCAGGTTGCCGAAGAATTTCCAGCCGGTCGGCGTTTCGTAGCAATTCAGTCCCAGCTTGGCCGCCACCCGGTCCGCCGCCTGGCTGGTCGGCATCGAGCGAGCGACGCCGCTGATCCGGCCACGATAGCCCGGCGCCAGGTCGGCGTTGGCCAGAATCACCGCCAGGCTGTCGCTGGGAGTCACGAAGAAATGTCGACCCAGCACCATGTTGCGATCGCCATCGCCATCCGAGGCCGCGCCGAAATCGGGGGCGTCCGGCCCGAACAGGTAATCGGCCAGCTCCTTGGCGTACACCAGGTTCGGATCGGGGTGGCCGTGGCCGAAATCCTCCAGCGGCACGCCGTTGATCACCGTGCCGGCCGGCGCCCCCAACCGCTGTTCCAGAATCTCGCGCGCGTAGGGGCCGGTGACCGCGTGCATGGCGTCGAAGCGCATCCGGAATCCGGACTGGAACAGGGCGCGAATCTGGTCGAAGTCGAACAACTGCTCCATCAGATCGGCGTAGGCGCTGACCGGGTCCACGACATCCACCCGCATGTCGCCGACGGCCGTGGTTCCCAAGCTATCGAGATTGATGTCGGGCGTGTCCAGGGTATGGTAGCGGTTGATGTGCAGGCTGGCGCGGTAGATGGCCTCGGTGACTTTTTCGGGCGCCGGCCCGCCGTTCGGCGTATTGAATTTGATGCCGAAGTCTTCGTCCGGCCCGCCGGGGTTGTGGCTGGCCGACAGGATGATGCCACCCCGGGCCTGGTGCTGGCGGATCAGATGGGAGGCGGCCGGCGTCGACAGGATGCCGCCCTGGCCCAGCACCACCCGCCCGCAACCGTTGGCGGCGGCGATGCGGAGGATGATCTGGATCGCCTGACGGTTGTAATAGCGCCCGTCGCCGCCGAGCACCAGCGGAGCGTCCTGGCGGTCGCGCTGGGTGTCGAAAATGCACTGGACGAAGTTTTCCAGGTAATTCGGTTTTTCGAAGACCCTGACTTTCTTGCGCAGCCCCGAGGTGCCGGGTTTTTGGTCGGGGAACGACTGAGTAGTGATGGTCTGGACGGTCATGAACGGGCGCTCTCCTTGGGGGTTTTTAAATACGCCAACTTATTATGCGCGATTTTGCGCGCGTCGGCATCGGGATAGAACCCACAACCAGCACGAGTCAAGACCGCATGGCGTCAAGGCGCGGCCGAGAGCAGGGTCAACTCGAGCCGTGACACAGCCCATTGCTGATGGATACCGCCCATGCCCACCCCCTGACGCGGTCAACTTCGTATACTTCCCACCGAACCGGGCGTCGGCAATCGGCCGGTGGTTCGGTGGGGCGCATCATGCGTCCGGGGACGTTCGCCTGTTTCGCGAACGCATTCTTCACCACTTTCCCTGAACCGTCCTCATGCTGGAACCATTCTTCGCGCTACGAGCGCGCGGCACGACTGCGCGCACCGAAATCCTGGCCGGCTGCACCACTTTCCTCACCATGTCGGCCATTCTGTTCGTCAACCCCGACATTCTCGGCCAGGCCGGCATGGACCGCGGCGCCGTGTTCGTCGCCACTTGTCTGGCCAGCGCCCTCGGCTCCCTGCTCATGGGCCTGCTGGCCAATTACCCCATCGGTCAGGCGCCCGGCATGGGGATCAACGCCGTATTCACCTTCGGGTTGGTCAAGGGTATGGGTCTGCCGTGGGAAACGGCGCTGGGCGCGGTGTTCCTGTCCGGCCTGCTGTTCGTGCTGGTCAGCCTGCTGCGCGTTCGGGAATGGTTCGTCAACGCCATTCCCACCGGCCTCAAACACGCCATCACCGCCGGGGTCGGGTTGTTCCTGGCGTTGCTGGCCCTGCGCGCGGCGGGCATCGTGGCGGCCAGTCCGGATACCCTGGTGACTCTCGGCAACGTCAAGGCGTCGCCGGCTCTGTTGGCGATGGGCGGTTTCCTGCTGATGGCGGCGCTCGATCGGCGCGGCGTGCCTGGCGCGATTCTGATCGGCATCCTGGCGGTCACGACGGTGTCGGTGGCGCTGGGCCTGAGTCCGTTCACCGGCGTGTTTTCCGCCCCGCCTTCCCTGGCGCCGACCCTGTTCAAGGCCGACATCCGCGCCGCGCTCGATCCGGCGGTGCTGGGGGTGGTGCTGAGCTTCTTCCTGATGAGCCTGTTCGAAACCTCGGGCACCCTGATCGCCATCGCCCAGCGCGGCGGTTTTCTCGACGCTCAGGGTCGACTGCCCCGACTGGAGCGGACCCTGCTGGCCGACAGCACGGCGATCAGCGCCGGCGCGCTGCTGGGCACGTCCAGCACGACCAGCTACCTGGAAAGCACCGCCGGCATCGCCGCCGGCGGCCGCACCGGCCTGACCGCCGTGGTGATCGCCCTGCTGTTCCTGGCCAGCCTGGTGTTCGCGCCGCTGGCGGCGATGGCGCCGCCGCACGCGACCGCTCCCGCGTTGCTGTACGTCGCCATCCTGATGCTGCGTGGCCTGACCGAGCTGAATTGGGACGATCTGACCGAGAGCGCCCCGGCGGTGTGTTGCGTCACCGTCATGGCGTTCACCTTCTCCATCGCCGACGGCATCGCCTTTGGGGTGATCAGCCATGTGCTGCTGCACCTGCTGACGGGCCAGCGCGAGCGGATCGGCTTGCCGATGGCGGTGGTGGCCGGGCTGTTCCTGGCGCGATATCTGTGGCTGTAGCCAGCGGGCTCACCGGCCCGACAGGCTGGGCGGCGCCACCCGACGCAGGAACCCTGGAAACCACGTTTCGCCGGGCAGCAGGCGCTGGGTCGCGCCGCGATAGGTGTCGCGGTCCAGCATCAGCTCGGTGAAGGGTCGGGGCGAAGGACAGAGGAAAAACAGCGCGATCACCGCCAGATAGAGCACCGCCGTGCCGATGGGCTGGTCGAGGCTGCCCAGACTGAACGCGGTGCCGAACGAGCTTTTCAGCAGTTTTTTGCCGGACAGATCGACGCTGTACCACTCGTCCAGCAGCAGATGGACGAGGAAGCCCAGGGTGACGAAGGCCCCGCACAGCCAGGCATGGACGACGGAGGCATTGAAGACCTGGAAAGCGACGAGGGTCGCGATCAGCCCGCAACCGACGCCCGCCGGGATGGAGTGAACCAATCCGCGGTGAACGGTGAGCCGGTCGAACAGATTGAACAGGCCATAACGGATGAACAGAAAACAGCCGAACCACAGGATGACCAGTTCCACCAGCGAATAGCGCCGGCCAAAGGTGAACACCACCAAAAAACCGGCCGCCACGGCCAGCGTGGCGAAAGCGATTCGAATCGGGATGGAGGTGGGCGAATCGAGGTCCGGCAACAAGCCGCCGACGACGCCAAGCACGAAATAACCGATGACCGCCTGATGGGGAAACTGGCCAGTCATCACCAGCACCGTGGCGGCCAGCCCGCTGACCGCCGCCGCCCCCATCAGGTGGGTGTTGAAATCCGCCATCCTAGCCCTGCAACAATAGATTGCGCAGGTCGATGATCGCGGCGTTGGCGCGGGAGATGTACGAGGCCATGATCAGCGAATGATTGGCCATCGGCCCGAAGCCGGTGCCGTTGAGAATCATCGGGCTCCAGATGAAGCTTTGGGTATTTTCCAACTCGCGGATGATCTGTTTGAGCGAGACCAGGGCGTTCTTGTTGGCGAGCACGTCGTTGAAATCCACTTCCAACGCCTTGAGGGTATGCACCAGCGCCCAGGTGTAACCGCGCGCCTCGAAGAACACGTCGTCGATCTTCAGCCACGGGGTCTTGACCTGGGACTGGGCGGGGGTTGGCGTGGACTGACGGGCGTTCGGATCGCCGGCGAGATCCAGGTTGAAGCGGGCCTGACCGACGCCGGCCGCCAGCCGTTGCGCCAGACTGCCCAGCCGCTTCTCGACCACTTGCAAGTAGACGCTCAGGTTGTCGGCGCGGGTGAAGAATTGGCCATCGAAGGCTTTCTCGTCGGCCAAGCGATTGAGATAGCGGTACAGCGCTTCGACCCCCTTGCGGTATTCCGACTCGGAGGACGGCAGAATCCAGGAATTGGAGTCGTAGTTGAACTGCGGATCGGCAACCTGCAAATCCTTGTCCTCGATGGATTGGGTCTGGGAGCGGCTGAAGTCGTTGCGCATGGCGCGCACCAGATCGCGCAGTTCGGTCAGCGCCCCGTATTCCCAGTTGGGAATGTTGTCCAGATAGACGCCCGGCGGCGTCAGGTCGTTGCTGAGGTAACCGCCCGGCTTGTCCAGCAGGGTTTCCGCGATATGGATGGCGGCGACGGTGGTCGCATAGCCCGGCACCAGCTTCTGCTGGCCTTTCTTGGCCGTTTCCTGCGCGTACTCGCGCACGTCGAATTCGCCGGGCGAGCGCGACCAGATGAAGCCGAGCACGATGACCACGACGACATAAGTGACTAGGAACAGGCCAAGCGTCCACCACAAACCTTTTTCCTTCCAGGTGCGCGGGTTATAGAGCGTGGCGACCTGGGTCACTTTTTGGCCCAGTTTGGGCTTGGTCGAGGATACGGATTCTTGAGCGTCCATGGGCATTCCTTGAAATTTTTGGGTAGGTTGCCGAACTTACAACTGTCGAATGCGCGTCAGTTGTTCTTCCAGCTTGGTGATGGCGATTTGGAGTTCCGCCACGCGGGCGCGTTCCTTTTCGACGACTTCGACTGGGGCGCGGCCGATGAAGTTGGCGTTGCCCAGCTTGGCCGCGCCGCGTTCCGCTTCCTGGCGCAGCTTGGCGATTTCCTTTTCCAGACGGGTGCTTTCCGCCGCCTTGTCGATCAGGCCAGCCATGGGGATCAGAATTTTCATGCCGCCGACCAGGGCGGTGGCGGCTTCCGGCGCGGGTTCTTCGTCTCCCAGCCAGGCGATGGATTCCAGCCGGCCCAGGGTCATCAAGGCCCGGCGCTGTCGCTCCAGCCGATCTCGATCCGCTTCCGAACCGTGCTGCAACAGCACCGACAGCGGTTTGCCGGGGGCGATGTTCATTTCGGCGCGAATCCGGCGCACGCCCAGCAGGAATTGTTGCAGCCATTCGATGTCGGCTACGGCTGGTCCGTCCAGCAGCGATTTGTCGGCTTCCGGGTAGGATTGGAGCATGATGGAAATCCCACCGCCTTCGGCTCCCCCCTTTGTCAAAGGGGGGTTGGGGGGGATTTTCCCGGCCAGCGGCGCGACCCGCTGCCAGATTTCCTCGGTGATGAACGGCATCAGCGGATGCAGCAACCGCAGCAAGGTTTCCAGCACCTGAACCAGCGTCCGCCGCGTGCCGCGCTGGGCTGCCTCGGAACTGGCGGAATCGGTCAGCACCGGCTTGGACAGTTCCAGATACCAGTCGCAGAACTCGTTCCAG
>CALGOO010000207.1 GCA_937960715.1 uncultured Candidatus Competibacteraceae bacterium | reverse complement strand
TGACTTGACTTTTGTTATTTCACCTCTCTAAACTCCGCACCCCATGAACAAAAGCTATCGCAACTTCAACCTCTTATCAGCTATCGGCCGACCACAGTCGGCGGCGCGGCCCTGCGCGCTAACGATAGATCGAATGCAGACCTGACGAGCGTACAGGCTCGGAAGGTCCGCATTGGCGACCTTCCGAGCGGGACTACCAAACCCCGGTCGGCGGCGAGCCTACCGGGGTTTTTGTTGTCTGCGTTTTTTGTCTGACGCGCGGCGGAAGGGTTTTGAAATCCCCGTCGGCACGATTCGAAGCAGCCTGTCGCCGCACAGCGGTACCGGTTCTGAATGCCGGTCCGGCGCGCCAACGCTAGCCATTGCACGGCGTGTGTCGGGCGGCTGAGAGGTCTTCGAAGCTGGAAAAAGTAGCTCATCCGGGTAGAGCATCTGACTCATAATCAGACGGTAGAAGGTTCGAATCCTTCCTTTTTCACCATGGTAAGCCCTGAAAAGGCTCGCGGTTCGACTCCGCTCCATAGCAGTACCCCGGGAGCCACCCCGGTGGGCGGTAGCGTGGCCGGCGCTTCGGCGTCGGCACGTTACCGGCCCACAACGCCCGCGCGGTCTCGCGCGGCGGACCTCGAATTGAGGCAATGCTCGGCCAGCCGAATGCGGCGCGATCTCACACGGAATGTGAGCCGCCGTAACCGGCCCGCCGGACAGCGACCCGATTGCGACCCGTCGTCCGCCGCCCGGGCGTGGGGTGTGCGCCCACTTTTTCAACCGGCTTGAGGTCGTTCAACGATATCGGGCGGGAACAACAGTCGATGGCAGTTTGAAATTCGGCGGTGGCGGGCCGGCAACGGCGCCGATGACAACACGCCACGTTCGCCCGCCGGCTCCGGCGGATCAGGAAGGCGGATAATAACGCTCGAAAGGAGATTAATATGTTGAAGATTAACGAGATGTTGGGCTACAAGCGCACCGTGATCGCCCAGAACGAGCGTGGCTTGCATCTGTACGACCGCCGGTTGGTCGCGATTCTGGAGCCGGGAATTTACCGCTGGTTCGACCCTTTGAACCGGCATGAAGTGCAGCGCTACGACCTGACCGTGGCCGAGTTCGAGCATCCCTGGCTGGAGGTGCTGTTGAAGGCCGACGCCACGCTGGTGGAACGCCACTTTCAGGTGGTGGAAACCGGCGACCAGCAAGTCGGCTTGATTTACAAGAACGGCCGATTGGATGGCGTGTTGCCGCCCGCCACCCGCCGGGTGTACTGGCGCGGGCCGGTCGAGGTGCGGGTTGATCTGATCGACATCGCCACCGACTACGCCCTGTCGAAGGCGCACGCCGCCTTGCTGGCGCGGCCTTCGGCGGCTTTGGCTAAGAACCTGAGCGGCGCGGTGCAAACCGCCGAGATCGAAGCCAACCACATCGGTTTACTGTTCGTGGATGGCGAACTGGCGCGTACCCTGCCGCCCGGCTTGCACGCCTTCTGGCGGTTCAACCGCGCGATGAAGGTGGAGAGCATCGATCTGCGCTTGCAGGCGCTGGAAGTCTCCGGACAGGACATCCTGACCAAGGATAAGGTCAGCCTGCGGGTGAACTTGTCGGCGGTCTATCGGGTGGCCGATCCGGTGAAGGCCCGGTCGGAGCTGGGCAACTTCATCGACTACCTGTACCGCGCCTTGCAGTTCGGGCTGCGCCAGACCATCGGCTCGCGCACCTTGGATGTGTTGCTCGGCGACAAGGACGAGTTGGATAAGGAGGTGTGGAGCTACGCGGCCGAGCGAGCGCGCCCGCACGGGCTGGAAGTGGAAACGGTCGGTTTGAAGGACGTGATCCTGCCCGGTGAGATGAAGGACATTCTCAACCAGGTGGTGCAGGCGGAGAAGGTGGCGCAAGCCAATGTCATCCGCCGGCGCGAGGAAACCGCCGCGACCCGTTCGTTGCTCAACACCGCCAAGCTCATGGAAGAGAACCCCTTGCTGCTGCGCTTGAAGGAATTGGAAGCGCTGGAGAAGGTGGTCGATAAGGTGGATCGGTTGACCGTGTTCGGCGGACTGGACGGCGTGCTGAAGGATACGGTGCGTATCAACCTGCCGACCCATTGACGGCTGTTGTTATCGTCCCTAAAAAAAGCAGGCGGCCCGGAGGCCGCCTGTTTTCTTACTGGATACGGTGGAGCGTTTAGCCGAGGTCTTTGATACCTTGGATCAGGCCCGCCGCCACTTTCTGAGCATCGCCGTACACCATCCGGGTGTTGTCGGCGAAGAACAGCGCGTTTTCGATGCCGGCGAAGCCGACGCCCTTGCCGCGCTTGATGACCTGCACGTTCTTGGCGTGATCGACGTTCAGAATCGGCATCCCGTAGATCGGGCTGGCTTTGTCGGTCCGCGCCGCCGGGTTCACCACGTCGTTCGCGCCGATCACCAGCGCCACGTCAGCCGTCGAGAACTCCTCGTTGATTTCCTCCATGTCGAAGATCAGATCGTAAGGCACGCCCGCTTCGGCCAACAGCACGTTCATGTGACCGGGCATCCGGCCCGCGACCGGGTGAATGGCGAACTTGACGGTCGCGCCACGCTCGATCAGCAGTTTGCACATTTCCCAAATCTTGTGCTGGGCCTGCGCCACTGCCATGCCGTAGCCGGGGACGATGATGACCTTGGCCGCATACGCCATCTGCACCGCCGCGTCCGACGCTTCCATCGGCTTGAGGCTGCCGGTCACGGCTTGCGCCTCGCCGCTGCCCAACGCCGCCCAGTTGCTGAACAACACGTTGGCGACCGAACGGTTCATGGCTTTGGCCATCATCAAGGTCAACAGCGTACCGGACGAGCCGACGATGATGCCGGCGATAATCATGGCCGAGTTATTGAGCACGAAACCTTCCAGCGCCACCGCCAGGCCGGTGAAGGCATTGAACAGGGCGATCACCACCGGCATGTCCGCGCCGCCGATGGGCAAGGCCATCATCGCACCGAAGGCCAGCGCCAACAGGAAGAAAATTACAATTAGCGCGCCATTGGAACTGTGGGAGATCGCGATGATGAGACCCAGTATCACCGCCGCCGCGAACACCGCCGCGTTGACCTTCTGCTGGCCGGTAAAGCGGAATTTGGCGTCATCCTTAAAGAATTTCAATTCCTGCAACTTGCCGAAGGCCACCACCGAACCGGAGAAGGCCACGGAGCCGATCAGGGCGCCGGCCACCGCCATAACCAGGGTGGACGTAGCGGGCGAGTGGGCGGCATCAGCGTGATTTTTAATCAACTCAGCCGCCGCGATAGTCGCCGCCGCGCCGCCACCCATGCCGTTGTAGATGGCGATCATCTGCGGCATGGCAGTCATCGCCACTTTCTTGGCAAACCACCACGCGATCGCGCTGCCGATGGCAATGGCGATGATCATCAACGTATAGTTGCCGTGAATCTGCGGGTGGACGAAGGTGGCGACCGTCGCCACCACCATACCGTAGCCGGCCCAGAGGATGCCGCTTCGAGCGGTGGTCGGGTGCGACATCCGCTTGAGGCCGATGATGAACAGCACCGTCGCCACGAAATAAATGGATTCAATCAAGTAACCCATGACTTACTTCTCCTGGCCCTTGCTGCTCTTGAACATTTCCAGCATCCGCTCGGTGACGAAGAACCCACCGACCGCATTACCAGCGCCCATCAGCACAGCAATGAATCCCCAGAATTGCTCCATAGGCGTCTGCGCCTGACCCAGCGCCACCATCGCGCCAACGACCACGATGCCGTGGACGAAGTTGGTGCCGGACATCAGGGGGGTGTGCAAAATGACCGGCACCCGGCCGATGATTTCGTAGCCGAGAAAACCGGCCAGCATCAGGATATAGAAAGGGGAGAAGAACTCGACGACTTGCTTCATGATTTCCATAACGCTTCTCCGATTTTATGGTTATACCAGCTTGCTGGTGGGTTCGTGGACAATCTTACCATCGCGGGTCAGCGCGCTCTTGGCGATCACCTCGTCATCCCAGTCCAGATTCATGTTGCCGTCTTTAATCATCGGCGACAGGAAATTGAACAGGTTCTTGGCGTACAT
>CALGOO010000206.1 GCA_937960715.1 uncultured Candidatus Competibacteraceae bacterium | reverse complement strand
GGGGGGGGGGGGGGGGGGGGGGGGTAGGGTTGAATCGCAACTCCTTGAATTATGGCAGGCTGATTGGTCAACCCCCCACCCCAACCCTCCCCCACAAGGGGGGAGGGAGACTTGTGTGTAATCAACAGGGTATTAAATGGACGCTAGGTTAGAGGGGGTAACAGTATGACGCACGCCGAGACGACAACCGAAGCATCAACGACGTTTATTCTGGAACCGCCGAAGACAATTTCGCCATTGACTGACAACGAAGCGGATGATGCCATCCCGCTTCCCACCGAAGTGGCCGCGGCGGTGGACGATCAGGTCGAGCGGTTTGTCAGCGCGCTTTTGGCCGAGGACGTGCAAAGCGATTCGTTCAAGGCAAAACTCGATTCCGTCTTTCGGCTTGGGCGCGAGGAAATATCCATCGCTTCGAGCCTGTTGAGCAGCCGTTTTCTGGAACGAAACATGGTCGGCATGGAAGACTCGCCAGCTTTCAAGGCGATCGAGCAAATGCGTCGGCATCTGGACGATCTGGACCCGGGCAAGGAGGGCGATTTGCTGTCCCAGAAAAAATTGCTCGGCATCGTTCCACTTGGCAACAAACTGAAGGCCTACTTCCGCCGCTTTCAGAGCGCGGCGGCGCAGTTACGGAATTTGTTGCAGCAGATCTACGCGGCCCGCGATGACATGCAACGTGATAAGGCCGAGATCGATACGATTCGCGCCGAACTTTGGGAGGCGATGCGGAGGCTGAAATCGGCTGTACGTTTCGCCCAACAACTTGACGCGATGCTTTCACAATGGGTGGTGAAGCTGAAGGCGGCCGATGCGATACGGGCAAGGGCCCTCGAGCAGGAGGTGCTTTACTATGCGCGGCAAAACTTGCAGGACATGTTGACCCAGCAGGCGGTCTGCGTGAACAGCTATCTTGCTTTGGACGTGCTGAAAAAGACCAACCGCGAGATGATTATCGGCTGTGATCGAGTGGCGACGACAGGAATGTCGGCGCTGGCGGTTGCTCAAACTGTCGCGCGGGCGACCGGTAATCAGGTCCAGGTGATGAACATACTCGCCGGCGTCAATAGTACGATCGAGAATCTTATCGCCGAATCGAGCAAGCAGTTGAACAGCCACGCCGAACGCACCGCGCGGTTTGGAACCAGTCCGCTGCTCGGAATTGAAAAGATGAAGGAGATGTTCAATCTGACCTTCAAGGCCATGGATACTTTGGATAATTTTCGTGCCAAGGCTGTTGAGGTGATGGGCCAGAATAACGCGGTGATGCGCGAATATCTGCAACGCGCTGAAGGCTATGTCGACAAGGTCCGCCAAGACCAACTTCGCACCGCCAACCGCAGCCTTGAAGGCCCCGTTCGGCTATAGTTTTTCCGCTGGTTTTATAAAAGAGGAGATAACTGTTATGTCGCACAATCAAAAGTATCTTGTTCGCCGTGACACGGCTGTCTGGATCATGCAGGTATGGATTTCATTCGGTCTCGCCGTGCTCGCTTGCGCCATCGGCGTGTGGAATATACCGAATCAGGAACTGGATCGCGCGTTCCTTGCAACCGGCTTTTTCTTCTGTCTGTTTACTTGCTTCGCCCTGGCGAAGATGATCCGCGACAATCGGGACGAAAGAGTCGATACCGGAGCTTGGATATTCACGGCGTGGGTCGGATTTTTCGTGGCGATAGCGCTGACGGCCTGGGGCCTTTTCCGCCTGGCAATTGGCAATTGGGAGAAAGGCTACATGGTGGTGTCCTGGTTGTTCATGGTGAGTTCGGCCTTTGTGGTGGCGAAAACTCTCCGTGACAAATTTGAAGCCGATCTCATGGAGGCAGCTTCCAACCTTGATCATCGTGATACCGAGCTGATTGAGTCTAAATAAACCTTGAATCGCACTTCGAAAGAAGGGTGGGGAGTCGTTGGTGGACCGCTCATTGCTTGGTCTTGATGAAGGCTTCATGGCTGGCGAGCTTCCGTGCTTTGGCCGCGACAATCGTCGCCTGTATCTTTTCCAGCCGACCGTGCAGGATGTCCAATTGATCGCAAAGCGATTGATCGACTTCATGCCTGTTCTCGGGCGGAATGTGTCCGTCGGTAGTTCTCACGACATCCAGGTAATGCTTGCAAGCGTCGGGTAAATAACGGGCCACCATCTCCCGGATGAAGAACTGATCTTCCGGTGATACGTCGGTTACCGTGGCTCCGTCGGCGGAAGTGGTCAGAACGCGAACGAGCGTTTCCTTGATTCGCGCCAGACCGGCAAGCGCGGATCGAGGCAGGTGGGGTGAGATTTCGTTCAGGTAGGCGTCGAGGGCTTCCGCCTCCTGGCTTAAGTCATCGGTCAACGCGAATGGCTGGCGGCGCGCGATTCGATTGCGCAGGAAGAGCGCGCCGCCGGTCGTCACGACGCCAGCGCCGGCGGCGAACACCCAAACCTGGGTAAAGATCGCGCCGCTAACGATCAAACCAAGACCCATCGCCAAACAGATCATGCCCAAAAGCCCGTTCGCCCGGTTCTTGCCGTCGTTCGACGGCGATGGCCCACGCAGCGCCATGTTCAAGGGTCGGCCAACCAGATTTTTGTGGTACACGCGCGCCACCTTCCGTATCAATGTCGCGCTCGGTTTGCGGCGCGAGTCTTCACGCAAACTGGCGCGCGCTGGCAGCGTGCCCCGCACCCATTTGTCGTCGTTTGACATGATCAGAAACCCCGCGCGTTATTCATTCGCTCACACTACCATGATTCTCGCCGGAGATGCGGCGCGATGAGTGTCCAGGCATCAATTCATTAGGAAGACCATGATGAAACCGAACCGCCAGGCAAGCGAACATACTTTTCGGAGCTGGGATGGCGCCGAGCTGTTCTACCGGGCATGGTTGCCCGAACAGAACACCGACCGGGCCGTCATTCTGTTCCATCGCGGCCACGAGCATTCCGGTCGCTGGCAGGATGTGGTGGATAAACTCAATTTACCCGATTTCGCCCTATTTGCCTGGGATGCGCGGGGGCATGGTCGCAGTCCCGGCGAGCGCGGTTACGCGGAGCATCTCGGCGTGCTGACGCGGGACGTGGACAGTTTCGTCCGCCATGTTTCCCGACGCTACGGCATCCCGATGGAGAACATTGCTGTATTCGCGCACAGCGTCGGTAGCGTGCTGGCGGCGAACTGGGCTCACGATTACGCGCCGAAAATCCGCGCCCTCGTGCTGGGCAGTCCGGCGTTGCGGGTGCGGCTGTATGTCCCCTTCGCCATTCCGGGCCTGCGCCTGTTGCTGAAATTCAAGCCGAAAGCCTTCGTCAACAGCTATGTCAAGGCGAAGTTGCTGACCCACGATCCGGCGAAGATCGAAAGCTACGACGCTGATCCGCTGATCACCCGTTGCATCGCGGTCAATCTGTTGGTGGATTTGTTCGACGCGGGCCGCAAGTTGGTTGAGGACGCGGCGGCGATCACCGTGCCGACCCTGGTATTGACCTCCGGGGCGGATTGGGTGGTGGACCAGGACAGCCAGCGCCGGTTTTTCGAGCGGCTGGGTTCGTCCGTGAAGGAAATGCACGTTTATCCGGGTTTTTTCCACGACACCTTCAACGAGAAGGACAACCATTTGCCGCTGAGCGCCGCGCGCCGCTTCATTCTGAACGCCTTCGCCCAGCCCCGGCGCGAACCTTCGCTGCTGGAGGCGGATCGCAACAGCGCCACCCAGCGCGAGTACGAAGCCCTGGCCAACCCGCCGTTTCCCTTTTCGTTCAAGGGGATCCAATATGCCATGACCCGGTTCGCGCTGCGCGCCATCGGCGCCCGGTTGAGCCGAGGCTTGCGACTTGGCGTAAGGACTGGCTTCGATTCGGGCGCCACGCTGGATTACGTCTATCGCAACCGGGCCGAGGGCGTGACCACGTTGGGGCGGTGGATCGACCGGAATTATCTGAACGCCATTGGCTGGCGTGGTATTCGCTTGCGCAAGGCGCATCTGGAAAAACTGCTGCGCCGGGCCATGCTGGATCTGCGGGCGGCGGGACGGCCGGTTCACCTCGTCGATATCGCGGCTGGCCACGGCCGCTACGTGCTGGATGCGGCGCGCGAGCGTCCCGATGTTCCCGCCACTGGCCTGCTGCGGGATTTCAGCGACAGCAACGTGGCGGCGGGGCGGCGCCTGATTGCCGAATACGGGCTGGCGGAGCGCTTCGCGTTCGAGCAAGGCGACGCCTTTGATCGAGCCAGCCTCGCGGCGTTGCCCCGCGCCGCCACCATCGGCATCGTCTCTGGCCTATATGAGTTGTTCCCCGAAAATGGACCGGTGCGCGAATCCCTGGTGGGTCTGGCCGAGGCGGTGGTTCCCGGCGGCTATCTGCTCTATACCGGCCAGCCCTGGCATCCACAGATCGAGTTCATCGCCCGGACGTTGACCAGTCATCGCGGTGGGGCGCCATGGATCATGCGCCGTCGAACCCAACAGGAGATGGATCAACTGGTCGCCGAGGCCGGCTTCGTGAAAATCGCGCAGGAAACCGATCCCTGGGGAATTTTCACGGTGTCGCTGGCCCGACGGCGGGAGGAGACCGCTCATGACTGAGCGCAAGATTGAAATCGCCGAGCCGCGCCCCTGGCGGGCGGCCGTGGCCTGGATGGTTCTGGTGCTGGGGCCCGGATTTTTTTTGATCTACGGTGCCTGCAACGGTTTGACTTCGTTACGGCCTGATGTCGGCAGCTTCCTGTTCGAATGGGAGCGCCGGATTCCGGTGTTGCCCTGGACCATTATTCCGTACTGGTCGCTCGATCTCTTTTACGCGTTCTCGGTGCTGCTGTGTCGTACCCGCCTGGAACTGGATCGGCACGCTTTCCGCATCGTGACTGCCGTATTGCTGTCCGCCGCGGGGTTTCTGCTGTTTCCGCTCAAGTTCGCCTTTCCCCGGCCCGAAGTCGAGGGGATGTTCGGTACCTTGTTCCAGGCGCTTTACGGCTTCGACCAGCCCTTCAATCAAGCGCCCTCACTGCATGTCAGTCTGGGCATGATCATGTGGTATCTCTACGCCAAGTACACGCGTGGACTGTTGCGTGGGTTGCTGCACGGCTGGTTTATCCTGATCTTCGCGTCCACTCTGACCACCTGGCAGCATCATTTCATCGATCTGCCGACCGGGGCGCTGGTCGGCGTGATCGCGTTCTGGCTGTTTCCCGATCCGGCGGCCGATTCCGTCGGCAAGGCCGTCGCTTACCGACCGAGAGGCGGGATTCGACTGGCCGGGCGCTATCTGGCCGGCGCGTCGATCAGCCTCGTGCTGGCCCTGCAAGGCGGATTTTGGCTGCTGTTCCTTTGGCCCGGAGTTTCCCTGGGGATCGTCGCGGCGGCCTACGCCGGTCTCGGTCCGGTCGTGTTCCGAAAAGAAGGCGGGCGGCTTGCCTGGGCAGCCAAGCTGGTGTTGGGACCCTATCTGGTCGGGCAATACCTGTCCTGGCGACGGTATCGGCGCAAGATGGCCACGCCGCTTGCCGAAATTTTGCCGGGCGTGTTCATCGGCGCGCGGCTCGACAACCGGGAGGCGACGGATTTCGCCGCCACTCATCCCCGACCTCTGACGGTCGACCTGACCGGCGATTTTGACGAGGCCAGCCCGTTGCGCGCGGGTGATTATGTCAATTTGCAGATCATGGACTTGACTCACCCGCCACCTCAGGCCTTGGGGGACGCCGCAATCGCTATCGAGGCGGCTGTCCGGGAAGGTAGGCCCGTGTTGATTCATTGCACCCTCGGCTATTCCCGCAGCGCGTGCGTCGCGGCGAACTGGCTGGCGGCGACGGAACGCGTTGGTTCGATCCAGGAAGCGTTCGAACGAATCCGCGCGATCCGGCCCGGCATCGTCGTGGCGCCGAACGTACTGGCGACTCCCATCGACGCGCGGCTTGCCGAGGAGGTCGCATGATCACCCTGTACGATCTCAAGCCCCGCTTTCAGAACGGGCTGCGGCCGGTCGCGCGCGGGTTGCACGCTCGCGGCATCAGCGCCAATCAGGTCACGGTCGCCGCGCTGGCGCTGGCGGTCGCCACAGCCGGGGTCATTGCGTTGTGGCCAACGCCGACCATGCTGCTGCTGTTGCCGCCGGTGCTGTTGATCCGCATGGCGTTGAACACCCTCGACGGAATGCTGGCCCGCGAGTTTCAGCAATCGACGCCATTGGGAGCGGTATTGAACGAGCTAGGCGACGTGCTGGCCGACGCCGTCCTGTGTCTGCCGCTGGTTCTGATTCCCGGCGTGCCGGCTGCGCCGGTGGTGACGCTGGTGTGGTTGGCGTTGCTCAGTGAATTCTGCGGCGTGGTCGCGGTGCAAATCGGCGCCCGTCGCCGCTATGACGGACCGATGGGCAAAAGCGACCGCGCTCTGCTGCTCGGTGGCGTCGCGGTGCTGCTGGGCTGCGGTGTGCCGGCCGGTTTCTGGCTGGCGGTTATCCTGTGGGTTGCCAACGGTTTGTTGATACTGACCTGTGTTGACCGACTGCGCGCCGCGCTGCGCGAGGTAACGCCATGTCCATCACGCTGACTTCGCCGGTGATGGTGATTCTGGGTGGAGTATGGGGGTTGTTGGCCCTGGCGACCCTCGTGGTGTGGTGGCTGGCGCCGGCGCCCGACAGCGAATTGCGCCAGCGCATCCGCAGTTGGTGGCTGATCGTGGCGCTGTGCTCGCTGGCGCTGATGTTCAGCCGCGCCGCCGCGCTGGTGTTCTTCGGCTTGGTCAGCTTCCTGGCGCTCAAGGAGTACCTGACCCTGATTCCCACCCGCCAGACCGACCGCCGGGTGCTGTTCTGGGCCTATCTGAGCATTCCGGTGCAGTATTTCTGGATCGGGATCGAATGGTACGGGATGTTCATCATCTTCATCCCGGTCTATCTGTTTCTGTTGCTGCCGGTGGCGATGGTGCTGAGCGGGGAAACCCAGGGTCATTTGCGCGCCGCCGGCACCCTGCATTGGGGCTTGATGAGCATGGTGTTCAGCCTGAGTCATCTGGCCTATCTGCTGGTGCTGCCGGAAGGGGAGTACCCCCATGTCAGCGGTCCGGGGCTGGTGTTGTTCCTGTTGTTGCTGACCGAGTTGAACGACGTGGCGCAGTACTGCTGGGGCAAGTTGCTGGGCAGGCACAAGATTTCGCCCACGGTCAGCCCGAGCAAGACGGTGGAGGGCTTTGTCGGTGGGGTGGCGACCACCGTGCCGCTGGCGGCGCTGCTGGCGCCGTGGCTGACGCCGTTTTCCGTCTTTGATGCCCTGCTGACCGGGGCGCTGATCGCGGTGGCCGGGTTCTTCGGCGATTTGAGCCTGTCGGCGCTCAAGCGCGATCTCGGCATCAAGGACAGCGGCAACCTGTTGCCGGGCCATGGCGGCATTCTCGATCGGGTGGACAGCCTGACCTACACCGCGCCGCTGTTTTTCCACTTCACCCGCTACTTCTATTTTTGAACACCGCCATGGGATACATCGTGTTGCGCCTGGCGTTTTTCCTGCTGATCGTCAAGCCGTTCCTGCTGCTGGCGGTGGGGATCAACGTGCGCGGCCGCAACCGCTTGCCCGTCGCCGGTCCCGCCCTGATCGTCGCCAACCACAACAGCCATCTCGATGCGCTGGTGTTGATGGCGCTGTTGCCGTTGCGGTTGTTGCCCCGCGCGCGGCCGGCGGCTTCGGCGGAGTATTTTCTTGGCAATCGCTGGCGGGCCTGGTTCGCCACCCGCGTGATCGGCATCATTCCGGTGGCGGCGAGCGGTGGGCGGTCTCGGGCCGAGGCGCTGGGGCCGGTGCGGGACGCGCTGACGGCGGGCGACATCGTGATCTTCTTCCCGGAAGGCACCCGCGGCGAACCGGAGCGACTGGGCCAACTCAAGACCGGCATCGTCTGGCTGGTTCAACAAGCGCCGAACTTGCCCGTTTGCCCGATTCGCCTGCACGGGCTGGGCAAGGTGTTGCCCAAGGGCGACTGGTTGCCGGTGCCGTTCTTCTGCGACGCCTGGGTGGGGGAGCCGCTACGTTGGGAGGGCGATCCGTCCAGGTTCATGGCCGCGCTGGCGACCAGTCTGGGAGGTTAGGGGATCCGAGCAAGCCTTTGCCTCGAATCCTGACGTTACGCACGAACCCGTTTCGCGCCCCCCGACAACTGGTTCGGTTCCCCCTGTTTTCCCCGACTGACGTATACTATCGGCCACTTCGGCCAACCGGCGGTTCGCGTGACGTTTCCGTGCAAGCCAGCCGCCGCCGATTCCGCCAAAATCAAGCAAAATCGAGGCGGCCCAGCCCCTGTCAGGAAGGAGAACCTCCATGAGTTACGAGAACATCCGGGTCGAAATCCGCGGTCCGGTGGCCTTGATCACCCTCAACCGCCCCAGAGCCTTCAATGCGCTGTCCAACGATTTGATGGACGAACTGACCCAGGCGTTGGATGCCGTCGAGGCGGACGAAGCCATCCGCGCCATCGTCCTCACCGGCGGCGACAAGGTCTTTGCCGCTGGCGCCGATATCAAGGGGATGAAGGATTACTCGTACATGGACGCCTACCAGGGTAATTTCATCACCCGCAATTGGGAGCGGGTCAGCCGATGCCGCAAGCCGGTGATCGCGGCGGTGGCCGGCTACGCGCTGGGCGGCGGCTGCGAGCTGGCGATGATGTGCGACTTCATTCTCGCCGCCGACACCGCCAAGTTCGGTCAACCCGAAATCAAGCTGGGCATCCTGCCGGGCGCGGGGGGCACGCAACGTCTGACCCGGCTGGTTGGCAAGTCCAAGGCCATGGAATTGTGCCTGACCGGACGGATGATGGATGTCGAGGAAGCCGAACGGGCGGGCCTGGTCAGCCGGATCGTGCCGGTCGCCAATCTGATCGAGGAAGCGATCAAGACCGCCGAATCGATCGCCGCCCAGTCACGGCCGGCGGTCATGATGGTCAAGGAGTGCGTGAACCGCGCTTACGAATCCACGCTGGCCGAGGGTCTGCTGTTTGAGCGGCGGACCTTCCACGCCGTGTTCGCGACCGAGGATCAGAAGGAAGGCATGGAAGCGTTCGCCAGCAAGCGGGCGCCCGAGTTCAAGCACCGCTGACTGAGCTTGGCGGGGCCGTTGACGGCGAGAGAATTCAGCGAGCAGCCGAAAATTCACTATAATATTCGATGATTTACTCAAACCGGCCCACTTGGGGGACCGGAAAGCCACATGTAACTCTCCACGATAAGGCGCAAGCGATGGAAATCAAGAAAGTTGGTGTTATGGGCTGTGGTGCGATGGGTCTGGGCGTGGCGCAGGTGTGCGCGCAGGTTGGCATTCCTACCGTCGCGGTCAAGGCGACTCCAGGTTCCACCGACAAGATTCGGTCGGGCTTGGAGAAAGCGCTCGCCAAGATGGTCGAGCGCGGCAAGATGACCGCCGAGCACAAGGATTCCACGCTCGGCTTGCTGCAACTGACCACCAAGGAGGAGGATGTCGCCGGCTGCGATCTGATCATCGAGTCGGTCATCGAGGATCTGGAGATCAAGAAAGCGCTGTTTCGCCGCCTGGAAAGCATCGTGTCGCCGGAAACGCTGCTGACCACCAACACATCCACGCTGTCGGTGACGGCGCTGATGGCGGTGTGCAAGCAGCGCGACCGGGTGGCCGGCCTGCATTTCTTCAACCCGGCGACCGTGATGAAGCTGGTCGAGATCATCCACGCCTTTGAGACCTCCGACGAGACGGTCAGCACGCTCAACGAGTTTTGCAAGAGGATCAAGAAAGACCCCGTGATCGTGCAGGACACCACCGGCTTCATCGTCAACCGGCTGCTGACGCCCTACATGCTCAGCGCGATTCGCCTGCTGGAGATGGGAACCGGCACCATCGCCGACATCGATCACGCGATGAAGTCCGGCGCCGCCCATCCGATGGGGCCGTTCGAGCTGGCCGATTACATCGGACTGGATGTGGTGGAAGCCATGACCCTGAATATCTATCAGGACATGCACCAGCCGCATGTGTCCCCCCCGCACACGCTGACCCGCCTGGTCCAGCTCGGCTATCTGGGCCGCAAGACTAACAAGGGATTCTACGACTACTCGGTCAAGCCGCCGGTCCAGAATCCGCAACTGCGGCACCCGGTGGCCTAAGCGATTTAGCTCCCCTTTCCCCTTGTGGGAGAGGGGCAGGGGGTGAGGGGTTTAGCCGTCCCCGCCGTAACGCTGTTCCAGACACGCGAACACCGCCCGCAACGCCATCGCTTCGCCGCCTTCCGGCCGTCCCGGCTGGGTCTTCGGGTTCCAGGCCATCAGGTCGAAATGCGCCCACGGAATGTCGGCCGGCACGAATTCCTTCAGGAACAACGCCGCCGTGATCGCACCGGCGTAGGACGATTCCGAGGCGTTGGCGATGTCGGCGATCTTGCTGTCCAGCAGTTCGCGATAGGGTTGATGCAGCGGCAACCGCCAGAAGGGGTCCTGTTCCCGCTCCGCCGCCGCTAGTAGGCCCGCCGCCAGCGCCTCGTCGTTGCAGAACAGGGCTGGAATCTCTGGGCCGAGCGCCACCCGCGCCGCGCCGGTCAGGGTGGCGAAATCGAGCATCACCGCCGGTTGTTCGTTCCCGGCTTCCGTCAGCGCGTCGCTGAGAATCAGCCGGCCCTCGGCGTCAGTGTTGTGAACCTCGATCGTCAATCCCTGGCGTGAGCGGAGTACGTCGCCGGGCCGGAAGGCGTTGCCGGCCACCGCGTTGTCCACCGCCGCGATGAGCACTCGCAACCGTAGCGGCAGACCGCTGCCCATGATCAACCGCGCCAGTCCCAGCACCGTCGCGGCCCCGCCCATGTCCTTTTTCATCAATCGCATGGCGTTGGACGGTTTCAAATCCAGCCCGCCGCTGTCGAAACAAACGCCCTTGCCGACCAGCGTGACTTTGGGGTGGGTGGGATCGCCCCAGCGCAAATCCAGCAGGCGCGGTGGATGACTGCTGGCCCGGCCGACCGCGTGGATCACCGGGTAGTTGCGGGTCAGCAGTTCCTCGCCGACGATTTGCTCTACCTTCGCGCCAAATTCCCGGCCGAGCCCCTGCATGACCTCGGCCAGATGCTCCGGCATCAGGTCCTCGGCGGGGGTATTGACCAAATCGCGGGCCAACGTCACCGCTTCGACCTGGCGCCGGATGCGGCCGACATCGCAGGCGGGGTCGAGCACCAGCCACGCCATGGCCCGCTTCGGCGCCTTGTAGCGGGTGAACTGGTAGGCGCCCAGCGCCCAGCCCAGCGTCAGCCGCTCCCGTTGCCGGGGTTCGACCGCGGCGTCGAGAACGTAATCGCCTTCCGGCAGGCTGGTCGGCAGACCGCCCAACGCCCAGAGATCGTCCGCGCTGGCGATGCCGGCGATCACCCGCCGTAATTGGCCGTCTGGGCCGGGCACCGGGCTGAAGCTGCCCGGTTTTGCCTTGAAACCGGTCGCGGCCAGCCAGCGGTGCGTGGATTCGTCCTGCCGTTCCAGCCAGGCGCCAAATTCACTTTCGGTGACGGGAACGAGGGGAATGCAGCCGGGGGTCCGGCTGGGCAGTAAGCCGTTACTCATCAAAGCCTCTCTAACGCGGAAGGCGGCGCCGTGGCCGCCGTGAAGTGATTTTTGCCGGTGATCGGCGCACAATCCCCGCGCCTCGCCGCCAACCGATGAGATCAATCCCTTGGACCGAATGCTTGACTCGCGTTTGACCTGGTTGTTCGCCGCCGATTCCCGCGCCTTGCTCGAAGGTCGCCGGCTCGGTTTGGAAAAGGAGACGTTGCGGATGGCGCCGGATGGCTATATTGCCCAGACCCCGCATCCCGCCGCCCTGGGTTCGGCGTTGACCCATCCCTACATCACCACCGACTATTCGGAAGCGTTGCTGGAGTTCATCACCCCGCCGCTGGCCAGTCCCGAGGCGGCGCTGCGCTTCCTGCGCGAGATTCATCAATTCGTCTATCGTCGCGTCGGCGACGAGTTGCCGTGGGCGGCGAGCATGCCCTGCATTCTGGCGGGCGAGTCCAGCATCCCGATTGCCGAATATGGCCGCTCCAATCTGGGGATGATGAAGCATGTTTATCGGCGCGGACTGGCCTGGCGCTACGGGCGGATCATGCAGGTGATCGCCGGCATTCATTTCAACTTCTCGTTGCCGGACGAATTTTGGGTGGCGTTCCAGGACCGGGAAGGCGATCGCCGCTCGCTTCAAGATTTCCGTTCCGAATCCTATTTTGGCCTGATTCGCAACCTGCAACGTCACGGTTGGCTCATCCTGTACCTGTTCGGGGCGTCGCCGGCGGTATGCAAGTCGTTCCTCGACGGCAAGGCGACCCCGTTGGCCGAGTTTGATGGCCATACCTGCTACGGGCCTTACGCCACCTCGCTGCGGATGAGCAACGTCGGCTACACCAACCGCACCGAGAAGAAGAGCGGCGTCAACGTCTGCTACAACTCGCTGGCTGAATACCTCGCCAGCCTGAGCCAGGCCATCCATACCCCGTGGCCGCCCTACGAACGGATCGGGGTGAAGGTGGATGGCGAATACCGCCAGCTCAACGCCAACGTCCTGCAAATCGAGAACGAATACTACACCTCCATGCGGCCCAAGCAGCCACCGCGAGGCAATGAGAAACCGATCCTGGCGCTCGGGCAACGGGGCGTGCTTTATGTCGAATTGCGCTCGGTGGACCTCAATCCGCTGGAGCCGCTGGGAGTCGCCGCGCCCCAACTGCGGTTCTTGGAAGCGTTTCTGTTGTTTTGTTTGCTGGCCGAGTCGCCGCCGTTGGATGCCGAGTCGCGGCGGATGATCGACGACAATCAAATGGCGGTGGCGTTGACCGGCCGCGACCCGGCCCTGGTCCTGCAACGCCGGCGCGATTCGTCGTTGCCGGTGCGACGGTGGGCGGCGGAGATCATGGTGGCGCTGGAGCCGATTTGTGAGTTGCTGGACCTGGAGGAACGCGGTGGACCCTATACGGCGGCGCTGGCCGAACAGCGGGAGGCGCTGGCCGATCCCGACCGCACCCCGTCCGCTCGCATTCTGGCCGAGATGCGCGCCAGTGGGGAAAACTTCTTTCGCTACGCCCGGCGGCTGTCCGAACGGCATCGCGATGCGCTCCAGTCCGAGCCATTGGCCGAGGAGCGGGAGCGGTTTTTCATCGAGGCGGCGGAACGGTCGCTGCGCGAGCAGACGGTGATCGAGGCGGCGGATGACATGACGTTCGACGAGTTTCTGCGGCAATATTTCCTGGCCTGATTCTGTGAGTGACGCGAGCAATCAGCGGGCCTTACTGGTAATTCGACGCATCAGGATTTCATCGTGGCCGGGGCGCACGAAATCCTTGAGCACGCCAATCTCCGTGAAGTGGCAATTTGCATAGAATCGACGCGCGGGTGAGTTAAAGGAAGAAACGAGCGTCCACAGGTTATCGGCATGGCCGCTGATCTCTTGTTCAAGCCATTGACACACGGCCCGACCTATCCCTTGACCCTGCGCTTGGGGAAATAGGCCGATCAACTCCAGGTAAGCGCCGCGCAACCAAGGAAAGCGCACGCCCACCGCCCCGGCGATCATCCCTTCCCTCAAAACGGCGAAGCGCATGGAGTCCTGAGTGCTGGCCGAGAGATAACGACCCAGAGCATCTGGCGCATAGGCGAGAGTACGCCAAGGCTCCAATTGGGCCAGTTGGTCGGCGATGGGGTTTGCCCACTGGACTTCCATGACGCGAAGCTCGCAGGACTGGAGTGGGTAATGACTCCGGCGAAAGGGCGGCGCGTCCGTTTTAGAGGCCCGTTCCGTTGCCAAAGAGCTTGTCATAGCGCTTGTTGTCGCCGGGTTTAAGTTCATAGCAGGTATCCTCGGCTATCGGTGTGCCTCGCGCGAGCAACTCGCTGACGGTGGCGAATTCGTACCCACGCTTTTGCAACTCGGGGATCGCAATGGCAAGGGCGGCGGCGGTGTTCCGACCGCGCCCATTGGCATGGGCGATGATGATGGAACCGGGCGCGACGCTGTTGAGAAGGGTATCGGCGATGGCCCGCGCCGTCTGGCCACGAACAGAATCGGCGGTCACGATATTCCATTGGATGGCGTCTAGACCCAGTTGGGCGGTCGCTTGCAGGGATTCAGCGCTGCACGCGCCAAATGGAAAACGAAAGACTTTAGGAAGGCGGGGTATGCGGTTCATCTCCTGCGCCCCGGCATTGATCGCGCAGCGGCTTTTTTGCAAGTCCTCCCAAAGAATCTCGTATTGAGCTTGGGTCCAGACAATTTGGTTCCGCATTTCCTCGCCGCGCATTACGCGAAGATTACCGTGCGTCCAGGCATGATTGCCGACCTCAAATAAGGGATCCGCCATGAGTTGCATCGTGCGCTGGGGATGAGAGCGCATCCATTTGCCACCCGCGAAGAACGTCGCCTTGATCTGGTGGGCACGCAGGTAGTCCACAATCACCCCATCGTAACCGGTCTTCTCGACGGCTTGCTCACAAAGATCAAACGTCAGTGCGATAATTTTCTGTCCGTCCGGGAGAGCGACCCGGCGAATCGAACGCCCCGGCGCGCTGATGATTCTGGAGGTTACGCTTTCGGGAGCTAACCGAAGCGGTGGGCGAGTGTCGGGAGTTGGTAGCGGCTTGATGATAGCCCGTTCCATGCGGGTTTCTTTCAGATCCTTTGGGGTCCAGCAGGTACGCAGGACTGCGGCGGAGCCAAGGGGCGAGGTAGGGTCCAATGATCCCGAAAATGCCGAACCCATGTGCCCGATGAGATAACCTAGCATATAGATAGTGCGCCAAGCTGGCTTGAGCCTTTTGGCTACAGACTGATTCGTCAGTGCGGGTCCAGATGCCATGGTGCTCCGATGAATACGATAACGCTCCAGTTCACCAGTACGCCGTTCGGCGTACCCGGTGCAACTGGTTGTTGGGCGTCAGCCCTTTCCGCTGTAGCCGCGAGGCGTCTCTAGCAAACGGAGCTGTGGGTCGACGTGTCCCTTGCGACGAGCAACACCACAAATGGAGTTTTCCTCTACGTCCTCATTGCCCCATTGCTTCCAGCCCGCGCGGCGAAAGCGTGCGAAGACTTCCAAGTAGGGACCAGGCGAGCACGATTCAATGATGTCGTAGATTTGATCGGGTTTGCGGGAATGCTCACGCTTCCGCGTGGCGAGAATGTTTACCTGTCTCCGACCCGGGGGGAGAGTACGCATACTGCCTCGAACGCCGAATAGGACCAACTCGGTTACGTTGCGGAAGTAGAAACCAACTCCTCGCCCATCCGGACCACCGTCTTTACGGATTTTGTACCAGACGACGTTCGACTTATACGTAAAACCCCACGCCTCCATGACGCGAAGACCTTCCTGAAGCAAGGCGTTCGGTACCCACAGGTAAAGATGCGACTGCGCTGCGGCTAGCCTGGCTACCGGCAACTCGATGATCTCCTTTAGCTCCATTGTCGGATACCTCAAAAGGCGGCGGTGCTCCGGAGCTACCTTTCCTGTTCGATTCTGAAACTGCCAAGGTGGATCAGCCAGGATCGTTGAGTATTGGCCGGCCATCTTGGCCAACAAATCCTCAGACGGGTTCGGCTCGGCGACTCTGTACACCTTAGCTGTCATGCTGCCTCCTTGTTCTTGGCCTTCAGACTATTACGACTTGTCTGGGGATGCCGATCAGTAAGAGCGGACATGGGTTACCAACGCCCCGGTGAACGCGATCTTCTAGCTTGCGCCAATGCGTTGTCGCTTCTCCAAATTTGTCAGATACGAAGGCATGAGCCCAGCCTTCCTCAAACGATTTCTTGGATTTCGCTGTTCGCTCAATAAGGTCGAGCTGGCGCGCGGTTGGTGAATAGTACCTTGAAAGGGCAGCTTTATTGCTGATGCCATTCTTGCGCGCGAACTCGGCGACGATCTCGCGGAGGGAGTTTTGGAGCGATTCACCCCGAGTAACGATTGAGCCGATCGAAATCACTCCATCGGCGTGCAGCCGCTTGAAGTTTTCAAGGTCTCGGTCGAAGAATGGATCTTTGTTGTTCCACTCGATTTCTAGTGCAAACGTACCCGTCTCGAATCGCTTCACGTGATCGATTTCATGAGAGATCGATTCTTTTTCCTCGCCGTCCACGATCTTCTTGATCTCGAAGTTGTGCTTCTTCCACCCATGCTCGTTGGCTAGCGACTTCCGAATTCGTTGCGTCAACTCGCCTTCGCCACCGCCACCACGAATGAGTTCCTCGGCTGAAATCTCAATACCGAGCAGCACCTTCTCCAATTCGAAGACCGCCTCTGCCATATCGTGCTTCAGGATTGCCTCAGCGTGGTGCAGGGCAAGAATCTGAAATCCCTTCTTCTTCAACTTCTCAAACATCCGCTACCTTCACAGTTGGTTGTTCTAAGCGACGCGTCTCTGGCGCCCCAACGTTCGCCATGAGCGGCGTCCAAAATGCGCAGCCTTTTGGACGCCCGCTTGGGTGAGGAGTTAGGTTGCGAACGGGTTGGTCCAGAACCACTCATTGTTCTCTGCCATTTTAAGACCACCGATGTACCGAAATGGGATGTAGTAGCGCTTTGCCTCTGCGTCAACAACGGAGATGCCGAGGAAACCGCACACCTGTTGCCCATTGGCACGCGGTGCATGTAGGTTCGCGCTCGTAAAAGAGCCCGACATATCAGTGACGACGATGCCTCCCAACTGAACGGCATGAACATGACCGACGAGTTCAGTACTGGCAAGGCACTCAACCCATGCGCCTTTGCTGAAGCCGACCACCACCGGTTGTTGCACCAGCAACCGCATGCGAAGTTGGTACTGGATGGCGACAGCCAGCGCCAGAATGGCAACCAACAGCAGGCTTCCAACGGCTATGAGCTTGAGCGCGCGCCGCATTCGCAACCTAACTAATTATTAGGCGATTTCCGTAAGTAAAAATACCGGTAGGGCGGGCATGGCCCGCCGTTCGTTCTATTCGACGCACCCTGAAATGGTGGGCTATGCCCGCCCTACAGAGATTTGTTTGGTATAGCTTTTCTTGGAAATCACCTTAGTTGATCCACATATCCTGCCGCATGACAAGATAGGCGGCGACGGAACCGTCTTGTGAGACGCGAGTCCAGCGCTATCCCGCATGGAGCAAACAATCCATCCTTAATCCTCCGGGCCTTGCCGCGTCGAGAACCAGAGGCCGGCCGACCCCAGAAGCTTACCATATCGGTCCCCCGGTACGAGGTGCGGGAGGAGAGGGCGGGTACGGGAACGCGCGCGGGTTCCATCGATCGCTTGGTTGCTGCGATCATGCCAAGGCGGCCTGTTCGAAGAAGCGTGGCGACGCGGCGCATAACGGTTAAACTAGCCGCCGATGTTCCCAATCGGATGGGCGATATGCGTGATTTCGGATGGGCGATATGCGTGATTTCGGGCCGCGGGCGCTGACCCCGCGCGATGGCTGGGATTGGCTGATTCAGGCATGGCAACTGATGTGGGGCCGGCCGGGACTGTTCGTGACCGTGGCTCTGTTGGTGCCGGCGGGCACCGCCGTCTTGCTGGCGCTGCCGGTCTGGGAATGGTGGCTGCCGCCGGGTGGCGGGTGGGTCGCGCTGCTGGTCACCGTATTCTGCTACGGCCTGCCGCTGAGCTTGACGGTGACGCTGGCCTGCGGGCTGGCCCGCGCCGCCAATCGCAAGAAGTTGCCGGCGGCGCGGCAGTTGTTCAACCGGACGGCCGTCAAGGCGCTCGTCAAGACGGGTCTGTTCCTGTTCTTACTGGTGTTGCAGGGTTATCTGCTGGCCTATTGGGTGCGGGATCAGTTACTGCCCGTCGATCTTGCCGCCGTCGATTACGGGGTTCCACCGCCGCCCCCCGTGAATTTTGGCGTGACCACCACCGTGCTGGGGACGCAACTCAGCGTGTTGGGCAGCGCGCTGCTGGTTCTCCAGGTGCTGCTGGCCTGGTTTGTGATCCCCCTGCGCCTGTTCCGCGAACTGCCGCTGTCGGTATGCTGGCGGCGCAGCGCCCTGGCGGTGCAACTGAATCCCTGGCTGCTCCCACCCCTGGGACTGGCGGGGCTGGCCCTGCTGGCGCTGCCGTTCCTCGACCTGTTCGCCATTCCCGCCCAGGTGCTGGCGCTGCCGTTGCCGGTCTATCTGGGAACCTTGCTGTACGTGGCCTGGAACGATGTGTTCCAGGGCGGCGCCGAGGAAGAAGAGATCGTGGCGATTCAGGATCAGTGGCGGGCTGGCGTCAGCGGCGAGCCAGTGTCGCGCCAATGCCCCGCAGCGCCGCATTCAAATCGTCGCCCAGCGGAATCGCGCCGACGGCGTTGATGGCCTCGGCATGGTGGTGGGTGACCTGGCCGCCGACGAACACCGGTGGCGCAACCGCCCGGCAGAGCGAGGACAGGTCCCGCTCGATCACCGTTGGGGGAGTGGTCGCCGATCCCGCCAACACGACGGCCTGGATCGCGGCCTGTTCGACCACCGGCGGCAGTTCCGACAGTGGGATGTCGGGTCCCAGCAGCACAACCCCGTAATCCCGGTTCAACGCCACCAAGGCAAACAACAACAGCCCAACTTCGTGGTGTTCGCCGGGCAGACAGGCCGCCAGCAGCCGCGGTCCCCGCCGGTCGCGGTTCAGATGGTGAAAACGGGCACCCAGTTCGTTGCGCAGGAACATGCTGAAAAAATGCTCCTCGGCGATGCTGCCCAGCCCCTGGGCCCAGCGCTCCCCCAGTTCTCGCAGCAGCGGCACGATCAGGCGGTTGGTGACGATATCCACCGGATAGAGCGAGAGCACTTCGTTGTAGACCTCGCTCAACTCCCGGTCGTCGAAAGCGGCGATGGCCCGCGACAGCCGCTCCTGATAGTTGCGCCAGGGACTGAAGTCGGGCGAAAGGGTCGGCGCTGGTTCGGACCGCTCCTGGTCGGCGTCCAGCACCCGTCGTACCTGACCGATGGACATGCCGTTGTCCAGCAACTCCACCACCTGGTGAATCAGGTCCACGTCGGCCATGGTGTATAGCCGGTGCCCCTTGGGAGTACGCACCGGCTTGATCAGATCGTAGCGGCGTTCCCAGGCGCGCAGCGTCACCGAGTTGACGCCGGTCAGGCTCGATACCGTGCGGATGGGGACCAGGCCGTCGCCGGGCAGGCCATGGCGGTTGCGGTTTGCCTTGATCATGTCGGAAGTCTCCCGCCCGTTGGAGCGCGGTCAATAGTTGGACAAAATAGCTGGAAAAATCGTTATCAAGTCACTGTTCACCAGCAATATTTATACATAATTTGTACAAAAGAGCAAGCTTCGAACGAATGTTCCGGCGCGCGTCCCGCATGGCCCAAGCCACTCGCTGGCGGCGCTTCCCGTCGGCCTTGCCCAGGCCGGGCCGCCGTTGGCGATGCCGGCCGGAAGACCGGTGCTGCTACTCCTGCTATGCTTGATAATGACCCCCGGTCCACCAGCGCCTCGCCGAACCCATGGCGACGCGGATCGTCCCGTCCAAGCCCGAGGAAGTCTTTCGATGAAAGTGAATGTCAGCGTTGAGGCGACCGCCCAGGAAATGCGCGAGTTTCTGGGCCTGCCGAACGTGCAACCCTTGCACGATGATGTGATGCAGGTTCTTAGAGACAACGTGCAACGTGGTGTGATCAACTTTGATGCTCTGGCCCTGATGAAGCCACTGCTGCCCACCCAGTTCAGCTCGATGGAGATGGTGCAGAAATTCTGGGAAGCGGTCGCCAAGGCCAGCGGCGGCCTGGCCAAGGACACGGCCGACAAGAAACCGGAAAGTCCACCGGAGCCGCGCGAGGGCGGCGTGGCGCGCAATAACGCGGAAAAATAACCATAATACCCGCCTGAACGAGATCGCTTGGCGACCGAGGAATGTGGATATGGCCAACAAGATTCTGGTGGTGGACGACGAACCGAACATCGTCCTGTCCTTGGAATTTCTGATGAAGCAGGCGGGTTTTCAAGTACGCACCGCTTCCGATGGCGAGGTGGCGTTGACCGCCATCGCGGCGGAACCACCCGATCTGATGCTGCTCGACGTAATGATGCCGCGCAAGAATGGTTACGAGGTTTGCCAGGCGGTTCGCGCCAACCCGGATTGGAAGGACATCCGAATCATCATGCTCACCGCCAAGGGCCGCGAGGTCGAGCGCGAGAAGGGTCTGGCGCTGGGCGCCGACGACTACATCACCAAACCGTTCTCGACCCAGGAAGTGGTGGAGCGGGTTCGCGAGCTACTGGCGGGAGCGGGCTGAGCCGCCATGGGCTACCGGACCCGGCTTTGGCTGCTGTGGCTGGTTCCGGGCAGCCTGACGCTCGCCGCCCTGGTCTGGATCGGCTGGCAAGTGTTCCTGGTCGTTCCCGACCCGGACCTGCGCGACCAGACCCTGCTTTGGCTGGCGCTGGCCGCGTTCTTCATCGTCGGCGGGATCACCGTGGCCTGGGTGATGCTGGACTGGAATTGCTTCATCCCGCTCGGCGCGTTGGCCCGAGGCGCGCGGATCATCACCCGCAGCAATCCCGGCTACGTGCTGGAGTTGCCCAGGCAGCACTGGCTGGGGGAGTTTCCGGCCATGTTGCTGGAGCTGGGCGAGGCCCTGCACAAGGCCCGCCGCGAGGTGGTCGCCGCCACCGCCATCGGCACCCAGGAAATCGAGGAACAGAAGGCCCGGCTGGAAGCAGTGTTGCGGGAATTGTCCGAGGGCGTGCTGGTCTGCGATCGGGACGCCCGCATCCTGCTTTACAATCCGGCGGCGCTCAAGCTGTTGCCCAGCCGCGCGGCGTTGGGGCTGGGCCGTTCGCTGTACGAGCTGTGGACCCGCGCACCCATCGAGAGCACGTTGCAATTGCTGAATTACCGCCAACGCAACGCGGATGACGGCAAGCCTGACGATGACGCCGAATTCGTCTGCGCCACGGTGGACGACGAAACCATGTTCCACTGTCGAATGAGCCTCCTGCCCGGCGCCGGCGAGCGGGGCGCCGCTTTCGTCATTGCCTTTCGCGATGTCACGCAACAGATGGAACGCTCCCTGATCAAGACGCGCACCGAGGATTTGCGCCGACCGCTGGCCAATCTGCGCGCGGCGGCGGAAACCGTCATGACGTTCGCCGACATGGATCGGGCGCAGCGCGAGGTATTTCAGCGCGTGGTGGTCGAGGAAAGCGAGCGGCTGAGCCAGCGCTTGCAGGAATTGACGCTCGACCTGCGCAACCTGTACGCCAGTCGCTGGCCGATGAACGATGTCTACTCCACCGATCTGTTGGGCAGCCTTATCCATCATTTGCAAGACCGCGCCGGTCCGCGAGTCAGCATGGTGGGTATGCCGCTTTGGCTGAACGTGGACAACCACTCGATCAGGCTGTTGCTTGAGTATTTGCTCGATCAGCTTCGCGCCGAGGGGGTCGGCGACACCTTCGAGATCGAATGCCTGTTGGGGAATCGCCGCGTCTATCTGGACATCATCTGGCTGGGTCAACCACTGCCCGCCCACCAGTTGGAAGGCTGGCTGAGCGAACACGTTCAAGACCTGGTGGGCGCGACCACGGTGGGCGAGGTGCTGCGCCGGCACAATAGCGATCTGTGGAGCCAGTCGCATCGTCGGCGCGGCTACTCGCTGTTGCGCCTGCCGCTGCCGGCGTCCGCGCGGCAGTGGCGGGAACCCGCCGAGGCGCCGCCGGGGCGGCCGGAATTCTACGACTTCTCCCTGGGCGAGCAGGATCGCCAGGAATGGGGTGATCTGGTCAATCATCCGCTCGGCGCGCTTGCTTACGTGGTGTTCGATACGGAGACCACCGGTTTGGCGCCCTCCAAGGGTGACGAGATCATTCAGATCGCCGGGGTGCGCATCGTCAATCGCCGAGTGCTGGCGGGCGAAAGCTTCGACCAGTTGGTCAATCCCGGCCGGCTGATTCCCAAGGCTTCGATCCGCTTTCACGGCATTACCGACGACATGGTTCGGGACAAGGCCGGCCTTGAGGTGGTGCTGCCGCGATTTCGCGCCTTCGTCGGCGACGACCGCACCGTGCTGGTCGCCCACAACGCGGCCTTCGACATGAAGTTCCTGAAGCTGAAGGAACGGAAGCTCGGCGTGCGGTTCGGCAATCCGGTGCTGGATACCCTGCTGCTGTCCGGCTATTTGCACGACTACACCGACGATCACAATCTGGACGCCATCGCCGACCGGCTGGGCGTGGACGTGCAGAATCGCCATACCGCGCTGGGGGATTCGCTGGTGACCGCGCAAGTGTTTCTCAAGTTGCTGGATTTGTTGGAGGCACAGGGGATCGAGACCCTCGGCCAAGCACTGGCAGCGTCCGACAAGATGGTCGAGGTTCGCAAGACTATGTCCCATTTCTGAGAGGAGAGGGGATGCGACAACAATCCAAGGAATACATCGTTATCCTGTTTGTCGTTGGGGTATTGGCGCTCAACTATCCGATCCTGGATCTGTTCGATCGGTCGCGGATGCCGTTTGGAGTGCCCCTGCTCTATCTCTACCTTTATCTGGCATGGCTGATTCTCATCGTCGTGCTGATCGTGGTGGTGGAGCATTCGGAAGTCCACCGACCGGATCAGCCCGTCGTGTTGGGGAACGCCGCCCAGCCGGAAGCCGCGCCCACCGAAGGTCGTCGATCTCGCGACGCGAATCCGACGGGACTGCCCTGAATGTTGAGCGACGGCGTCATCATCGCCAGCGCGCTGGCCTACATGGGGGTGCTGTTCGGCATCGCCTACTACGGCGACCAGCGCGCCGACGCCGGCCGTTCGATCATCGCCAATCCCTATATCTACACCCTGTCGCTGGCGATCTACTGCACCGCCTGGACCTTTTACGGCAGCGTTGGCTTGGCGGCCAAGAGCGGAGTCGATTTTCTGCCGATTTATCTGGGGCCGACCTTGATGGCGGTGTTGTTCTGGTTCGTGTTGCGGCGGATCGTGCGCATCACCAAGGTTCACCGCATCACTTCCATCGCCGACTTCGTCGCTTCCCGTTACGGCAAGAGCAGCCTGCTGGCTGGCATGGTGACCGTGATCGTCGTACTGGGCATCCTGCCGTACATTTCCATTCAGTTGAAGGCCATCGCCACCAGCTTCAGCCTGTTGCGCCAGTATCCGGTGGTGGCGATGCCCACTTCCTCGGTTCACCAGCCGTTCTGGACCGACACCACCTTCTTTGTGGCGCTGGTGCTGATCGCCTTCGCCATCCTGTTCGGCACCCGCCATATCGACATCACCGAGCGCCACGAGGGCATGGTGGCGGCGGTGGCGTTCGAATCGCTGTTCAAGCTGGTGGCTTTCGTGCTGGTCGGCGTGGTGGTGACCTTCGTGATGTTCGGCGGTCCCGGTGATCTGTTCCAGCAGGCGGCGGCGCGGCCGGAGCTGACCGCGTTGATGCGCTTCGAAGTGGTGCCGGGCGGTTACGGCGGCTGGCTGTCGCTCATGTTCCTGGCGATGATGGCGTTCCTGTTCCTGCCCAGGCAGTTCCAGGTGCTGGTGGTCGAAAATGTCAACGAGGCCCATATCCGCAAGGCGACCTGGCTGTTTCCGCTCTATCTGTTCGTCATCAACCTGTTCGTGCTGCCGATCGCCCTGGGTGGGCGATTGGTCTTCGCCGACGGCCGCGTGGACGCCGATACCTTCGTGCTGGCGTTGCCGATGGCCGAACGGATGCCGGCCCTGGCGCTGCTGGCGTTCCTAGGCGGGCTGTCGGCGGCTACCAGCATGATCATGTTCGAAACTCTTACCCTGTCCACCATGGTGTGCAACGATGTGGTGATGCCGATCCTGCTGCGCGCCAACCCGCGCTGGCTGGCCGGCCGTTCCGATCTCTCCGGCCTGCTGCTTGGGATCCGCCGCGTCGGCATCGCGGCGCTGATCCTGCTGGGCTACCTGTATTTCCGGTTCATCGGCGAATCCTACGCCCTGGTGGCCAGCGGCCTGATTTCCTTCGCCGCCGCCGCCCAGTTCGCGCCGCCGATCCTGATCGGCCTGTACTGGCAGCGGGCCAACCGGCGGGGGGCGCTCATCGGCCTGAGCGGCGGATTCCTGGTTTGGGCTTATACCCTGCTGCTGCCGGCCATGGCCCGTTCCGGCTGGATCGGCGCGGATTTCGTCGATCGCGGGTTGTTCGGGCTGGAACTGCTTAGGCCCTACGCCCTGTTCGGCCTGCAAACCCTGGACCCCTACATGCACTCCGTGTTTTGGAGCATGTTGGTCAACATTGGCGGCCTGGTGTTCGGCTCGGTGTTGAGCCGGCCGAACGCCATCGAACAGGTGCAAGGCAGTCAGTTCGTCAACGTGTTCGAGCGCGAGCGCCATGACGGCGATGCGTTGCTGTGGCGGGGCGTGGTGGACACCGTCCAACTGCACGACCTGTTGGCGCGTTTTATTGGCCCACAGCGCGCCAGCGAAGCCTTCAACCGCTACCTGGACAGCGACGGCAATTATCCGCTACAAGCCGACCCTCGGTTGATCCATTACACCGAGCGGCTGTTGGCGGGCGCGATCGGCGCGGCCTCGGCCCGGGTGATGATCTCCTCGATCGTGATGGGCGAGGTGCTCAGTATCGAGGAAGTGATGACCATCCTCGACGAAAGCACCCAGGTGATTGAGTACAGCCGTCGGTTGGAGCAACAATCCCGCCAGTTGGAAGCCGCCTCGGCCGAGCTGCGCGAAGCCAACAACCGGCTGCGGGAACTGGATCGACTCAAGGACGAATTTATCTCGACCGTCACCCACGAACTGCGCACGCCGCTGACCTCGATTCGCGCCTTTTCGGAAATTTTATTGGCTAACCCCGACATGGAGGTCGAGCAGCGTGGCAGATTCCTCGGCATCATCGTCAAGGAAAGCGAGCGGTTGACCCGGCTGATCAATCAGGTCCTGGACATGGCCAAGATCGATTCGGGCCGGATCGACTGGCGTGTCGAGGAAATCGATCTGCGGGCATTGATTCAGGACGCCATCAACTCCACCAGCCAACTGTTCCGCGACAAGGCCGCGACCTTGCGCGAGGAGCTGGGCGACCAGCCGGTGACCATCGCTGGCGATCACGACCGGCTGACGCAGGTGATCATCAATCTGTTGTCGAACGCCGTGAAGTTCTGCCCGGAGCAGGCCGGCGAAGTGGTCATTCGACTGGAGCCGGTGGCGGATCGCTGGCGAATCGAGGTCCGTGACAATGGCCCCGGCATCGCCCAGGACCAGCACAAGCTGATCTTCGAAAAATTTCATCAGGTCAGCAATAGTCTGGTCGGCAAGCCCAAGGGCACGGGGCTGGGACTGCCGATCAGCCAGAAGATCGTCGAGCATCACAATGGACGCATCTGGGTGGAGAGTGAGATCGGTCAGGGCGCTGCCTTCATCGTGGCATTGCCCATGCGATAGCGGGCGGAGGCCGGAATGTGCCTGAACCGGCTCTCGCGCCCTGACGCCTCTAGCAAGCGTTCGGAGTGGCCGCGCCATCCTCGCGACCACCTGGACGGGCGGGCTCACCGGCCGAGTTACGCGGTCGCTCCACCAAGGGGCGAATCTCGCGTTGAAGGCTGGTCTGGCTGCGAGCGCGGTCACCCAGACACAGCAGCTTGGCGCCCAGCCGGTAGCGACCGTTCACGCCGCGCTCGACCAGATCATGCTCGATCAGCGACGCCAGAATGCGAAATGCGGTGGAAGGGTGCAAGCCAGCGGTGCTGGCCAGGATTTTGAGGCTGACGGGTTCGTCGTGCGCGGCGAGGGCGTCCAGCAGCCGGGACAGCCGAGCAATCACTTGAATCGAGGAGGTCGCTTTGGCGGTCATTACCATCATCCTAACGCGCGGTAACCCATTCATGCTTCGTGAGATTGGAGTCACTATATTGCATTGCACCATAAAATGCCACTGTTTTGATGAGGAATGGAGTGGCAAGATTCCCCGCCATGAAACCCTATCTTGATCTATTGCGGCGAGTGCTGACCGAGGGGGTGGGCAAGGAGGACCGGACCGGGGTGGGAACGCTCAGCGTGTTCGGCGCGCAACTGCGCTTCGATCTGCGGCGCGGCTTTCCGCTGGTGACGACCAAGAAGCTGCACCTGCGCTCGATCATTCACGAGCTGCTGTGGTTTCTGCGCGGCGACACTCACCTGCGTTACCTGCGCGAGCATGGGGTGACGATCTGGGACGAGTGGGCCGACGAAAACGGCGATCTGGGACCGATCTATGGCAAGCAGTGGCGCGACTGGGAGGCGGCCGATGGTCGGCATATAGACCAGATGGCCCGTGCTCTCGATCTCTTGCGGCGCGATCCCGATTCACGGCGAATCGTGGTGTCGGCGTGGAATGTCGGCGAGCTGGAACGGATGCGGTTGTTGCCCTGTCATGCGCTGTTCCAGTTTTACGTCGCCAATGGCGAATTGTCCTGCCAGATTTACCAGCGCAGCGCCGACCTGTTCCTTGGCGTGCCGTTCAATATCGCCAGCTATGCGTTGTTGACGCATCTGGTCGCCCAGCAGACCGACCTGCGGGTCGGCGAATTGATCTGGACCGGCGGCGACTGTCATCTGTACCGGAATCATCTGGAGCAAGCCCGCTTGCAACTGGGTCGCGAACCCTATTCGGCGCCGCGCCTGGCGATTCACCGCCGGCCGGCCGCGCTCGCGGAGTACCGCTACGAGGACTTTGCAATCGTCGACTATCGGGCCCATCCGGCCATCCGGGCGCCGGTGGCGGTATGACCCCGGTTCGCGGCTTTGTCCAACCACGATCGATCGGCCCCGCGGTTGCGGACGACCCGCACTCGTAATCCAGGGTTCGCGCATCGTTGTCATAACCAGTGAAGCGCCAGGAACGAATTGGCTTGACGGCCGCCGCAAATTATGTTGCGATGCAATAAATGAACGCGATCAAGGTTGAAATAAGTCATGATAACCTTGGACAGGATGATGGAGCGTAACCAGACGGTGAATCTGCTGGCGTTGCAATGCGCGTTGCGACTCGGCGGGTTGATGGGCGTCGGGGTGCTCGGCGCGGTGCGCAAGACGCTGGATATCTATCTGGTGTGCTTGCGCCATGGCGCGGAGCATATGGCGCGGTCGCGAATCGCCGATTCGCCGGAGAGGCTGGTGATCGACTACGCGGACGCCATGACCGAGTGCGTTGAGCAGTCCTGGCAGGATTACCGCAATAACCTCCAAATCTTGCTGCTGACCCACGACGAGGCACTGATCTGGATAGCCCGGATCGACCGGGCGTTGCTGGCCACGGATTGAATCGCGCGGGTTTGCTCTTCGCCACGCCCCTAATCCGGGAGGCGTGGTCCCAGTGTTCGCCGGATGATCGTCATGACCGACTTCAAGCCCGATTCCGCTGACCCACCGGTCAGAAAACCCAGTTTGTTCGAGGTCCTGAACCGACCCATTCACTTGCCTTTTGGCAGGAACCGCGCGCTCGAACCAGCGGTTGGGTCGGTCGATTCCCCGGAGCCCAGGCCCGAACGTTTCGCCCGATTGCGCGACCGGCTACGGCGCACCCGCCAAGGTTTGGTCAGCGGCTTGTCCCGCTGGTTTACCGGCAAGAAGCTTGACGACGAGGCGCTGGAAGAGTTGGAAAGCCGCCTGTTGCTGGCCGATGTCGGCGTGGACGTCACCCAGCATTTGATGAGGCGGCTGGCCGAACGGATGTCGCGCCAGCAGTTGAACGATGTCCCGGCGCTGCTCCAGGCCCTACGCGAGGAACTGCTCGCCATCCTCACGCCCTGCCAGCAACCGTGGCGACCCAGCGATTCCCGACCTTACGTCATCCTGATGGTGGGGGTCAACGGCGTGGGCAAGACTACCACCATCGGCAAACTGGCTCAGTGGCTGCGCGACGCGGATCATTCGGTGCTGTTGGCCGCTGGCGATACCTTCCGCGCCGCCGCCGTCGAGCAGTTGCGGATCTGGGGCGAGCGCAACCGGGTTCCGGTCATCGCTCAGCAAAGCGGCGCCGATGCGGCCTCGGTGATCTACGACGCGATCCAGGCCGCCCAGTCCCGGCGGCTGGACGTGGTGATCGCCGATACCGCCGGACGGTTACATACCCAATCGAATCTGATGGAGGAACTCAAGAAGATCAAGCGGGTGATGGGCAAGGTGGACGCCGCCGCCCCGCACGAGGTGTTGCTGGTGGTGGATGCCAGCACCGGCCAGAACGCCCTCACCCAGGCGGTGCAATTCCACGAGGCGGTCGGCGTGACCGGGCTGATCCTGACCAAGCTCGACGGCACCGCCAAGGGGGGCATCGTCTTCGCCGTCGCCCGCCGGCTGGGACTGCCGATCCGTTTCATCGGGGCCGGTGAAGGCATCGAGGATTTGCGAACCTTCGACGCCGCCGAGTTCGTCGCCGCCTTGCTGGACGAGGAACCCGTCGATTGATCCATTCAGGGTGGCGGTGAGGGAACTCCAGCCCGGTTTGGCACTCAAATGGCGCGAGTGCTAAAATGAGGTCCATGCCAAATCGAGGGGGAGTGAACGACGATGATGACAGCGCTGGTCCCACGCATGAGGAGTTTGCCGGCGCCGGTCGACAGTCTGGAAAGCTACATCCAGGCGGTCAACCAAGTGCCGATGCTGAGCGCCGAGGAAGAGCAGGAACTGGCCCAGCGCCTGCGACTGCGCAACGATTTGGAAGCCGCTCGGCGACTGGTCGTGGCGCACCTGCGCTTCGTGACGCATATTGCCCGTGGTTACATCGGCTACGGTTTGCCGCTGGCCGATCTGATTCAGGAAGGCAACGTGGGCCTGATGAAGGCGGTCAAACGGTTCGATCCGGCCCATGGCGTGCGGCTGGTGTCGTTCGCGGTGCATTGGATCCGCGCGGAGATTCACGAATTCATTCTCCGCAACTGGCGGATCGTCAAGGTCGCCACCACCAAGGCTCAGCGCAAGCTGTTCTTCAGGCTGCGCGGCGCCAAGAAGCGTCTGGGCTGGCTGAACCACGAGGAAGTGAACACGGTCGCCCGCGAATTGGGCGTCAGTCCCGAACAGGTGCTGGAAATGGAGTCGCGGTTGAGCGGTCACGATGTCGCCTTCGATCCGATCCCCAACGCCGAGGGCGAGGACGAGGCGCAAGCCCATGGTCCGTCGGCTTACCTGCGCGACGAGCAAGCCGATCCGGCCGAGGCGCTGGAGCGGGAGGATTGGGAAGCGCGGACCGCCCATCGGTTGGGCGAGGCGCTGGAACGACTGGACCCGCGGAGCCGCGACATCGTGCGGCGGCGCTGGCTGAGTGACGACAAGCCGACCCTGCACGATCTGGCCGCTGAATACCAGGTGTCCGCCGAACGGATCCGGCAACTGGAAAGCAACGCCATGAAGAAGCTGCGCGCTGCATTGCCGGCGCCGGCCTGAGAGTTGGGCTGGATGGCGAAGACCCGCCCATGCGGCGGGTTTTTTTATCGTCCGGATTTCCCCACCCGCGAGAGCGAGATTGGCGGTTGGTGCTCCACCCGCTGGATGAATCGTTCATGAGTTCATCAGTTGCCTTATTGACGCGCGACGAGTCGCTGCAAGCCCTCAACACGTTTGGGCTGCCGGCGCGCGCCGCCTGGTTCGCCGCCATCGAGACGCTCTCGCAACTGGCCGGCTTGATCGCCACGCCCGGATGGAAACATCGGCAATGTTTCGTGCTTGGTGGCGGCAGCAATCTGATTGTGGCCGGCGATTTCGAGGGATTGGTGTTGCATGTTCGCATTCCCGGGCGGGCGCTCGTTGCCGAAAATGCCGACGCCTGGTTCGTGCGCGCCGGCGCGGGGGAGAGCTGGCCCGATTTTGTGCGTTGGACCCTGGATCAAGGCTGGCCGGGTCTGGAAAACTTGGCGCTGATTCCGGGCACGGTCGGCGCGGCGCCCATTCAGAACATCGGCGCCTACGGGTTGGAGGTGGCCGAGCGATTCCAGGAACTGGAGGCGGTCGATCTGGAGATGGGTAAAACGGTGGTCCTCAACCGCGCCGCTTGCCAGTTCGGGTATCGGGACAGCGTGTTCAAGCGTGAGGCGGCCGGACGCTATCTGGTCGCCGCCGTGACCTTCCGATTGCCCAAGCGTTGGCAACCGGTTACCGGCCACGTCGACGTGGCGCGGGAGCTGGAAGCGCGCAGCATCGCCGCGCCGACGGCGCGGGACGTTTCCGACGCGGTGGTGGCGATTCGCTCGCGCAAGTTGCCGGACCCGGCGCGAATCCCCAATGCCGGTAGTTTCTTCAAGAATCCGGTCGTGGACGCGGCGGCTTTTGCCCGCTTGACTGGCCGACATCCCGATTTGCCCCGCTACCCGCAGCCGGATGGGAGGGTGAAACTGGCCGCTGGCTGGCTGATCGAGCGCTGTGGCTGGAAGGGTCGGAATATCGGACCGGCGGGTGTCCACGAGCATCAGGCGCTGGTGTTGGTCAATCGCGGTGGGGCGCGGGGCGAGGACGTGTTGCGGTTGGCGGAGGCGATTCGAGCCTCGGTGCGGACGGCGTTCGGGGTCGAATTGGAGCCGGAGCCGGTCATCCTCGGCCCGCAACCGCTTGGTTGCGCCGGCGGTTGAATGCGCGGCGTGGGGGGCAGGGTAGGGAACTTGTGGGTAACTACTTGAAAAAACTGGCGCGCCCGGCGGGACTCGAACCCACGACCTTTGGCTTCGGAGGCCAACACTCTATCCACCTGAGCTACGGGCGCATTGAGAACAGGGGGCGTATTGTGCCCCGCCCGTCGCTCCGCGTCCAGCCCGCGCGGTGGGTTTGAGTAAATTCACCGGGCGATTGACCTTTCGTCTGGCATGGCTCGGTGGTTTCCAGACCTGGCTGAATAACGCTATAATTAATATGTTTAGCTCTCCTAAACAAAAGATAACAAATCCAAGCCAAGACCTTCCCAGCCACGGCGGCGCCGCGCGAATCTCCGACCGGAGCGAGGGGAAGCGTTCGAATCGAATCCGAGTTGGCCGCGACGCCGCCGGGAATGAACAGGTTGAGAAAGCGTTCAGTGAGGTGAGAGTGTGAGTTCGCAAGTCGCAGATAAATCCTTTGTCACCACCTTCGTTGTCCTGATCTCGGCGCTGGTGTTACTGGCTGTGGTGCTGTTCATGGTGGCCGCCCTGGTGGGCGTCGTCGGCAACATTGCTCCCGACGATGGCTCGCGCAAGCAGGCCGCCGTGCTCGAACGCATCAAACCGGTCGCCCGAGTGTCCTTCACCGCGCCCAAGCCCGCCGCCGCCAGCGCCGAGTTGAAACTGTCTGGCCAGGAGGTTTACAACAAGGTTTGCGCCGCTTGCCACGCGGCTGGCGTGATGGGCGCGCCCAAGGTCGGCGCCAAGGATCAATGGGAGCCGCGATACGCCCAGGGCCTGGATACCCTGGTGAAACATAGCGTCACTGGCATCCGCGCCATGCCCCCTAAGGGCGGCGGTTCCTCGTTGACCGAGACCAACATCAAGGACGCCGTCGTCTATATGCTGGGTGAAACCGGCATCAAGACGGATGCCGCGCCGGCGCCGTCGAATTGATCGTTCGTTCCTAGCCTCATCGCGCTGCGAGGGCCATCCTTCGGGATGGCCCTTCGTCTTTTCCAGCAAACAGCAATGCGTCCCGATCTCCGCTCTACCGAATCTCCTCGTCAGGAACGTCGTGACGGAGCCAATCTGCGCGCTTTGTTGCCGTATCTTTGGGAATATCGTGGCCGGGTGCTGCTGGCGCTTGGTTGTCTGGTGCTGGCCAAGGTCGCCAACATCGGCGTCCCACTGACGCTCAAGCAGATCGTCGATCGCCTGGACGCTCACCAGCAAACCATGGTCCTGCTGCCGATGACGTTGCTGCTGGCGTATGGCGTGCTGAAGCTGGGTAACGCGCTGTTCAGCGAGCTGCGCGACGTGCTGTTCGCCCGGGTCCGCTACCGCGCCATGCGCCGGCTGACCCTGCGCACCCTGGCGCATTTGCACGATCTGTCGCTGCGCTTTCACCTGGAGCGCAAGACCGGCGCCATCAGCCGCGATCTGGAGCGGGGCGCGCGCAGCCTGAGCACGCTGCTGAACTATCTGGCCTTCAGCATCCTGCCGGTGCTGGTGGAATTCCTGCTGGCGGCGGCGGTGCTACTGGGCCGCTATCCCGCAATCTTCACCTTGATCATCTTGGGCAGCGTTGCCGCTTATGTCGCCTTCACCCTGGCGATCACCAACTGGCGGATGGAACACCGCCACCTGATGAACCGGCTGGAGTCACAGGCCGGCAACGAGGCGATCGAAAGTCTGATCAACTACGAAACGGTCAAGTATTTCGGCAACGAGGACTGGGAGTTGCGCCGCTGCGACGCCACGCTGACCGCTTGGGAGAACAGCGCCGTCCTCAGCCAGACCTCGATGTCGGTGCTCAACTTCGGTCAGGGCGGGATCATCGCCATTGGCGTGACGATCATGATGGTCGCCGCCGCCGGTCGGGTCGCCGCCGGCTCGATGACCCTGGGCGATCTGGTGCTGGTCAACGCCTTGTTGCTACAACTGTTCATCCCGTTGAATTTTCTCGGCATCGTCTACCGGCAGATCAAGTACGCGCTGGTCGACATGGACGATCTGGTGCGCCTGTTCGAGCGGACGCCGGAAATTCGCGACGCGCCCGCCGCGACCGACTTGCGGGTGACGCACGGTGAACTGCGGTTCGACAACGTGCGGTTCGGCTACCAGTCGGACCGGCAAATTTTATTCGACGTAAGCTTCAGCGTGCCGCCGGGGCGCAAGCTGGCGGTGGTGGGGGCCAGCGGGGCCGGCAAGTCCACGCTGGCGCGGTTGCTGTTCCGGTTCTATGACGTGACCGACGGGCGCATCCTGATCGACGGACAGGACATTCGCGCCGTGACCCAGCGAAGCCTGCGCGCCGCCATCGGCATCGTCCCGCAGGACACCGTGCTGTTCAACGACACGTTGTACTACAACCTGGCCTACGCCCGGTCCGACGCCAGCCGCGAGGAAATTGTCGCTGCTGTCCAGATGGCGCAGTTGCACGATTTCATCGCCGCGCTGCCGGCCGGTTACGACACGGTGGTCGGCGAGCGCGGCTTGAAGCTGTCGGGCGGCGAGAAACAGCGAGTGGCGATTGCCCGGGCCATTCTCAAGCGGCCGCGCATCCTGATTTTCGACGAAGCGACCTCGGCGCTGGACAGCCGGTCCGAGCAGGCGATTTTGCAGGCTCTGCGGGCCGTGGCCGCCGAACACACGACCCTGGTGATCGCCCACCGCCTGTCGACCATCGTGGACGCCGATCAAATCCTGGTGCTGGATCATGGCCGGGTGCGGGAACAGGGCAGCCACCGCGAACTGCTGCTACAGGGTGGTTTGTACGCCCAGATGTGGGCCTTGCAGCAGCGCGAACAGGCTACGCTGGACGAGGAACGGGCGCTGCTGGGGATGGAGTGATCTGGCCGGGTGTTGGACCCTAATCCGTGGCAAAATCAGCGTCGTCCCTCGGTGCATTTAACGGAGTTCCGCGCCATGTCCGCGACCGCTCGCAAATTCGCCACTTACGAAGACTTGTTCGATCTGCCCGAAAACTTGGTGGGTGAGATTATTCATGGTCAGCTGATCACCCATCCACGCCCCGCGCCCAAACATGCGGTAGCCAGTTCAGCCATCGGCGATGAACTGGTAGGCCCGTTTCAAAAAGGCCGAGGCGGTCCGGGTGGCTGGTGGATTCTGGACGAGCCGGAATTGCATCTCGGCCCGCATATTCTGGTTCCCGATCTGGCCGGGTGGCGGCGGGAGCGTTTACCCACCATGCCGGATACGGCTTTTTTCACCCTGCCGCCCGACTGGGTGTGCGAGGTGCTGTCACCGGGTACGGCTCGAACCGACCGGGCGGACAAGATGCCGATTTACGCCGCGCAGGGGATGCCGTTTCTCTGGCTGATCGATCCCGCGCCACGAACCTTGGAAGTGTTTGTGCTGAGAGAAGGGCGCTGGTCGCTGGAGCATGTTTATCAGCAGGATGACGAGGTGCGCGCCGTACCCTTTGAGGCCATTGCTTTTCCACTGGCGGACTTATGGTCCTGAACCGTACTCGCCTGGAATGCTCCCACCATGCTGCTTGAAGTCGAAAACCTGCGCGTTCGTTACGGCAACGTGGAGGCGCTGCACGGTATCAACCTTCAGGTTCAGCAGGGTGAGATCGTGACCCTGCTTGGGGCGAACGGCGCGGGTAAAACGACAACTCTGCACGCCATCAGCGGTCTGCTGCGGCCGGCCAGCGGCGAGATCCGTTTCGAGTCCCGCCCGATTCACCAACTGCCGGCCCATCACCTGGTCGGGATGGGCATCGCCCAGGCCCCGGAAGGCCGCCGTATCTTCGGTGCCCTCACCGTGCGGGAAAATCTGAATCTGGGTGCGTTCACCCGCCAGGACACGGCCAAGGTAGCCGAGACCCTGCGCTGGATTTACGAACTGTTCCCAATCTTGGCGCAACGCCGCGAGCAACTGGCCGGTACCCTCAGCGGCGGCGAGCAGCAGATGCTGGCCATCGGTCGGGCGTTGATGGCTAACCCGCGCGTCCTGTTGCTGGACGAGCCGAGCCTTGGCCTGGCGCCGTTGCTGGTCAAGGCGATTTTCCAGACCCTGTGGGAGATCAACGAGGCGGGGGTGACCATCGTGCTGGTGGAGCAGAACGCCCGTGCCGCCCTGAAGCTGGCCCATCGCGGCTATGTGATGGAAGTGGGCCGGATCGTGCTGGAGGATCGGGCCGAGGCGCTGCTGGCCAATCCGGAGATTCGGAATGCCTATCTGGGCGGCGGCGCATGAGCGCCGAGGCGAGTGGGACTTCAGACGAGCCGACCCGGATTGAAGCCGATCCCGCCCATCGCCGTGCCGTGCTGATGTTGTTGGCGACGGCGATTCTGTGGAGTCTGGGCGGGCTACTGATCAAGTGGGTGGACTGGAATCCGGTGGCCATCGCCGGGATGCGCAGCCTGATCGGCGCGACGGTGATCGCGCTGATCTTCCGCAAGGAGTTGCGATTCTCCGGTTCGTTCGAGCAGATCGGCGCGGCGGTGGCCTACGCCGGCACGGTGGTGTTGTTCGTCATCGCCAACAAGCTGACCACGGCGGCGAACGCCATTCTGCTGCAATACACCGCGCCGGTGTACGTCGCTTTGTTCAGCCCCTGGTTTCTGGGCGAACGGGCGCGTGGCAACGATTGGCTGAGTCTGGCGGCGATCATGGCTGGGATGCTGCTGTTCTTTGGCGACCAGCTCAGCCTGGACGGCTATCTCGGCAACGGCGTGGCGCTGGCCAGCGGGTTCTGCTTCGCCTGGCTGACCCTGTTCCTGCGCCGCCATCGCGAGGAATCGGCGATTTCGGCGCTGGTGCTGGGCAATCTGCTGGCGGGCCTGATTGGGGTGCCGTTCATGTTTCAGTCCATGCCGGACGCGACCGGTTGGATTGGATTGTTGTTACTGGGCGTGGTGCAGCTCGGTTTGCCCTATGCGATGTACGCGCTGGCGTTGCGCCATGTTCGGGCCGTGGAAGGGATTCTGTTGCCGATGATCGAGCCGGTGCTCAATCCGCTGTGGGTGTTTCTGCTGCTGGGGGAAAGACCGGGGCCGCTGGCGCTGCTGGGCGGGGTGATCATTCTGGGCGCGGTGATTTTCCGGGCGACGGCGGGAGGGCGGGATTAAAATGGCGTGACCGATCCGTCGTCCGCGCCACCTAGGAACCGATCCCATGGAACTGACCGCTCTGACCGCCATTTCCCCCATCGATGGCCGCTATGCCAGCAAAACCGCCGAGTTACGGCCGATTTTCAGCGAGTTCGGCCTGATCCGCCACCGGGTCTTGGTGGAGGTGCGCTGGCTCCAGGCGCTGGCCCATCATCCCGGCATTCCCGAGATTCCGCCCTTGAGCGAAGCCGCCAACCGCTTGCTTGAGGGGCTGGTCCAGAATTTCACCCCCGCCGACGCCCAGCGAGTCAAGAACATCGAGCGCATCACCAACCACGACGTGAAGGCGGTGGAATACCTGCTCAAGGAAAAGATCGCCGGCAGCGCCGAACTGGAGGCGGTCGGCGAGTTCATCCACTTCGCCTGCACCTCGGAGGACATCAATAACCTGGCCTACGGGCTGATGCTGCGCGAAGCCCGCGTCCAGGTGTTGCTGCCACAAGTGGACGAGATGATCGACGCCATCGCCCGCCTGGCGCACCGGTACGCCGACCAGCCGATGCTGGCCCGCACCCACGGCCAGCCCGCTTCGCCGACCACGCTCGGCAAGGAAATGGCGAATGTAGCCTATCGGCTGAAGCGGCAGCGGGCGCAACTGGCCGGCGTGCCGTTATTGGGCAAGATCAACGGCGCGGTCGGTAACTACAACGCCCATCTGGCCGCCTACCCGGAACTGGACTGGGAAGATGTCGCCCGCCGCTTCGTGACCGATGACCTGGGCCTGGACTGGAATCCCTACACCATCCAGATCGAGCCGCACGACTACATGGCGGAGTTCTTCCACGCCGTCATGCGCGTCAACACCGTGCTGCTGGATTTCTGCCGGGACGTGTGGAGTTACATCGCCATCGGCTATTTTCGCCAGAAGACCGTGGCTGGGGAGATCGGCTCCTCGACCATGCCGCACAAGGTCAACCCGATCGATTTTGAGAACGCCGAGGGTAATCTGGGCGTGGCCAATGCCTTGCTCGATCATCTGGCCGCCAAATTGCCCGTATCCCGCTTGCAGCGCGATCTGACCGACTCGACCGTGCTGCGGACCCTAGGGGTCGGGCTGGCGCATTCGCTGGTCGCGTATCGATCCTGCCTGAAGGGCATCGGCAAGCTGGAGGTGAACGCGCCGGCGCTGGCCGCCGATCTGGACGACAACTGGGAAGTGCTGGCCGAGCCGATCCAGACCGTGATGCGCCGCCATGGCCTTGAACAGCCTTACGAGCAACTCAAGGCCCTGACTCGCGGCCAGCGGGTGGAGCGCGAAACCCTGCGGGCGTTTGTCGCCGATCTGGCCCTTCCCGACGAGGCCAAGCAGCGGTTGCTGGCGTTGACGCCGGCGAGCTACACCGGCAATGCCGCCGTGCAGGCGCGCAAGGTGTAGAACAGCCGTGTCGCCGTGGCTGTTGGGCGATCCAAGGCCGGCACGATGTTGGGCCGGGTAACCGCCGAACCGAAAGGAGCAACGCACCTTGACGATCCGCGAAGAGCGGAGAAGAGTGAACCTCGGCGCGTCCTGGTCTTTAATTGATCGTTGACAGCAACGATTTTCCCGAGTAGCGAGGTGGCGGTGATGGCGAACCCTGACGAACCTTCCCTGATTCCGCTGGCTGGGCTGGACGATGGCCGGCGTGCTTTCCTGGAGTTGCTCGATGGCATGCGGCGCACGCTCCATCTGTACACGCCATTGATGCGTCCCGATCTGTACAACGATGCCGACGTGCTCGCCGCCATCCGCAACCGGGTGGTGAACCAGCCCAAGATTCGCTTTCATCTACTGTTGCCGCCGGCCCGCGAGTGGCGCAGCGACTGTCCGGGGCTGGTGCGGCTGACCGAGCGGCTGACCACCGCCTTGATCCTGCGCACCCCAAGTCGAGAAGAGGCGCCGGACCGGCCCGAGTTGGGGCAGATGTTCGCCATCGCCGACGACCGGGCGTTGCTGCGGTTCAGCGATCCGCGTCGGTTGATCGGCGGGTACGAACCCCAGCCGAGCGAGCGGATGAAGGAACTGCGGGAATTGTTTCGGACGCTCTGGGAACGGGCGCAGCCCGACCCAGACCTGCGCCGGCTGGGGATTTAGCCGGGCGCGACTCGCCAGCGTTCCAGCAGCTTCGACCGATTCAACTCCAGCCATTGCAGGGCGATGATCGGCGCGGCGGAATTGATTCGGCCGGAATGCAGCAACGCCAGCGCCTCGGTCCGGGAGACCACATGCACCCGGATGTCCTCGTGCTCGGCGGCGACACCGCGCACGCCGCTGACGACGGTGCCGGCATCGATCCGCCCGCAGAACAGGGTAATGCTCTCCGAGGTGCCGCCCGGACTGACCAAATAGTGGTGGATCGGCACGAGGTCGAGCAGTTCGCAGCCGGCTTCCTCGATGGTTTCCCGCCGGGCCACGTCCTCGGTGGTTTCGCCCGGATGGTCGATGATCCCGGCGACGATTTCCAGCAGCCAGGGGCCGCCGGGAAACGCCAGCGCGCCGACTCGAAACTGTTCCAGTAAAACCAACTGGTCGCGTTCGGGGTCATAGAGCAGGACAGCGACCGCGTGGCCACGCTCCAGGCATTCGCGGACTATCTCCGAACTCCAGTCGCCAGCGAACAGTTCGTGCCGCAGCCGGTATTTTTCCAGACGAAAGAAACCGCGATAGCCGCTGGACTGCTCAAGAATTTCAAAGCGATGGTTCATAGATGAAGTTTCTCTCGCGGGTGAGAATGATGGACAGACCAAACGTCGATTGTAATCCAGGCCGGCGGGCGCCGTGGGAAACGTCGTTGCCCACGATAATCCGCGGCCGCCTCCGGATGCCGGCATGGGCGGCAATGACCTTGGCGTTGCTGCTGGTCGCCTGCTCGCGTGACGCCGCTTCGCCCGAGGTCCAAATTCGGACGCTGGTCGCCCAAGCCCAGATCGCGGCTGAGGCGCGCGACGCGCCAAGCTTGCGCGCGTTGATCGCGAACGACTACGCCGATGCCCAGGGCAATGACCGCAAGGCGATGGAAAATATGGTCCGGTTGCACCTCCTGCGTAATCAGTCCATCCATCTGTTCACCCGAGTTCGCGACATTGCCTTTTTGCAACCGGATCGCGCCACGGTCAGCGTGGCGGCGGCGATGGCCGGTCGACCCGTGGTGAGCGCCGGCGAACTGGCGGGGATGAACGCCGATCTGTATCGTTTTGATCTTGAACTGGTTCGGCGCGGCGGAGACTGGCAAGTGCAGCGCGCCGCCTGGGAACCCGCGCGGCTGGACGACTTCTTGTAGTCCCATTCGGGGATGGCGAGGATTAGGGCACGATTATTGCCCATGAAGTTCAGCGCAAAATCCATCGTATTTAGCAACTGGCGCCCGTCGGGCTTGTTTTGAAAGGGGATAGTGAATGAAATCGAGGCTTTTATATGCGCTTCTCCTGCTGGGGTTGGTCAGCCTGCCGCTGCGAGCGAGCTTTGGCGGCGACGATTCAGCTCTTTCTTTGAAGGCTGACGCGGCGCCTGGAACGCTCGATGCGGTGGTCGAGACCGTCGTGGACGGCGATGATGGCAACGACCCCAACGCCATCTTCGTTTCCAACGATACCGCGGTGACCGCGCAGTCTCTTCCCAATCCCGTTGTCGTGACGGGTTATGTCAACCAGCCCGGCAGTGGTCCCGAAGGCCGGTCGCGCGCCGTCGGCGACCTGGTGGACGTGTACCAAGTCAGCTTGAGCGCGGGCGACCGGATCACGCTGACCATCGCCGGTGATGGCGTCCAGGCCGATCTGGACCTGGGTCTGGCCGATCTGGACGGCAATCTGCTCGACGCCTCGGCCGGTCAGGTTCGGGTCGAGTCGTTGACGGTCAAGACCACGGGCGACTATCTGGTGCTGGTGGGAGCGAGTCGAGGGGCGTCCCGCTATGAATTGACCATCGGTCCAGCGCGGGGGCCGGCCGCCGCCAGCCTGCGCTTGAGTGATTCGTTTGCCGTGGGCCAGGCCATCGTGCGTTTCCCGGATCAGCGGGCCGAGATTCAAGGCGGGCTGCGGGCGCGAGTGCATGCGCTGGGCGGATTCGCGGGCCGGGAGCATGAAACCCGACAGCGGAATGTTCTGTTCGATTTGGCGGGATTGAAGCAGGTGGCGGCCTATCGGACCTTGGCCAGCACCGAATCGTCCCCGTTCCCCGGCGGGTTTCGGCCCACCGATCCGGCCGCCCGGGACAAGCTGAAGACGCTATACCAGGTCAAGACGCTGAATCTGGATTCGGAGGTGGCGGCCGCCGGACTCAACTATGTTCGCCGACCGTTGTTCGTTCCCAACGATCCCTATTACCAATACCAGTGGCATTACCCGCAGATCAATTTACCGCAGGCCTGGGACGTGACCACGGGCGCCGGCGCCATCGTGGCGGTGATTGATACCGGCGTGGCGCTTAGCCATCCCGACTTGCAGGGGCAGTTGGTGGCTGGCTACGACTTCATCAAGGACCCGGCCGTCGCCGGCGACGGCGATGGCATCGATCCCAATCCCGACGATCCCGGCGACCATTCCGAAGATGACGGGAGCAGTTCCTTCCACGGCACCCATGTCACCGGCACGGTGGTGGCGGCGACCAATAACGGGGTTGGCGTGGCCGGCGTCGCCTTCGGCGCCAAGGTCATGCCGCTGCGGGCATTGGGGATCGGCGGCGGCTACGATTACGACGTCGAGCAGGCGATACGCTTTGCCGCCGGTTTGCCTAACGATTCGGGCACGGTGCCGTCGCGCCGCGCCGATGTTCTTAGCATGAGCCTCGGCGGGACTGGCTTCTCGCCGGGTTCCCAGGCGGTTTACGACCAGGCCCGCGCCGCCGGCGTCGTCATCGTCGCGGCGGCTGGAAACGACGGCA
>CALGOO010000205.1 GCA_937960715.1 uncultured Candidatus Competibacteraceae bacterium | reverse complement strand
GCGCGAACCCATGCCGAGCGCGTAGAGCCAACATCGCATGAATTCGACCAAGCCCGAACAGCAAGCCCCCAATCGCGCCGATACATTCAAGCTGCTTGCCGCCAGCGCCATCGTTTTGAGCGCGCTAGTCGCTTTTTACGTCTTCGCCAATCACTCGCTGCTGGCGCGGGTCGTCGGTTTGCTGGCGGCGGCGGTGGCGGCGGTGGTTATTGCCCTGAGAACTGAAAGGGGCGCGGAAACTCTTGAATTCATTCAGGACGCACGTACCGAACTGCGCAAGGTGGTCTGGCCAACCCGCGCCGAAACCACTCAGACCACATTGGTCGTGATCGCCATGGTCGTGATCATGGGGCTGCTCTTGTGGCTGTTCGACATCCTGTTGTTTTGGCTGGTCCGGCTGGTTACCGGCTAGTGGAGCCGTGGTATGGCGATGCGGTGGTATGTGGTGCAGGCCTATTCCGGCTTTGAGCAGCATGTCAAGCGCTCCCTGCTGGAGCGGATCAATCGCGAGGGTCTGAAGGACCGGTTCGGCCAGGTGTTGGTGCCCACCGAGGAAGTGGTGGAAATGCGCGACGGTCAGAAACGCAAGAGCGACCGCAAATTCTTCCCTGGCTACGTGCTGGTGCAGATGGAAATGGACAACGAGACCTGGCACTTGGTCCGCAGCGTGCCCAAGGTGCTTGGTTTCATCGGCGGCACGAGCGACAAACCAGCACCGATCTCGGAAAAAGAAGCCCAGGCCATCTTGCAGCGAGTCCAGGACGGCGTGGATAAACCCCGGCCCAAGGTGCTTTACGAGCCCGGCGAGATGGTGCGCGTCACCGAAGGACCGTTCAATGACTTCGAGGGTGTGGTCGAGGAAGTCAACTACGAGAAAAGCCGGTTGCGGGTGGGGGTGATGATTTTCGGGCGGACCACGCCGGTGGAACTGGAATTCAGTCAGGTCGATAAGGTATCCCGCTGACCGGCGCTCGCCGGTCGCCTTGTCGCCGTCCGGTCGCGGACGGCTCATTCGGGGAGCCGCGAGGCGTTCGTACCCGTCAGGAGTCACGATGGCAAAAAAAGTCACCGCATACGTCAAATTGCAGGTCGCGGCCGCCAAGGCCAATCCCAGTCCGCCGGTGGGTCCGGCGTTGGGCCAGCACGGCGTCAACATCATGGAGTTTTGCAAGACCTTCAATGCCCAGACTCAACATCTGGAACCGGGCTTGCCGATTCCGGTGGTGATCACGGTCTACAGCGACCGCAGCTTCACCTTCATCATGAAGACCCCGCCGGCCTCGGTGCTGCTCAAGAAGGCGCTGGGTCTCGCCAGTGGCAGTTCCAACCCGAACACCAAGAAGGTGGGCACCGTTACGCGCGCCCAGTTGGAAGAGATCGCCAAGACCAAGACGCCCGATCTGACCGCCGCCAGCCTCGACGCGGCGGTGCGGACCATCGCCGGCAGCGCCCGTTCCATGGGCCTTGATGTGGAAGGAGTATAGGCCATGGCCAAGCTTTCCAAGCGGATGCGGACGATTCGCGCCAAGCTGGTTCCCGGCAAGTTTTATCCGGTCGAGGAAGCTCTGGGTCTGCTCAAGGAAGTTTCGGGCGTCAAGTTCCGCGAATCGGTGGACGTGGCGATCAACCTGGGCGTCGACCCCCGCAAGTCCGACCAGGTGGTGCGCAGCGCCACGGTATTGCCCCACGGCACCGGTAAGACCGTGCGGGTTGCGGTATTCGCCCAGGGCGCCAACGCCGAGGCCGCCAAGACGGCCGGCGCCGACGTGGTCGGTTTCGAGGACCTGGCCGAGTCGGTCAAGGCGGGCAATCTCGATTTCGACGTGGTCATCGCCGCGCCCGACGCGATGCGGGTGGTCGGCCAGTTGGGCAAGATTCTCGGCCCGCGCGGGTTGATGCCCAACCCCAAGGTTGGCACCGTGACCCCCGACGTGGCGGGCGCGATTCGCAACGCCAAGGCCGGCCAGGTCCGTTATCGGACCGACAAGGCCGGCGTCATCCACTGCATCATCGGCAAGGTGGATTTCGCCCCGAATCAGTTGCGGGAAAACTTGCAGGCGCTGCTGCACGACTTGCAGAAGATCAAGCCCGCAACCTCCAAGGGGGTCTATATCCGGCGCGTGACCGTTTCCACCACCATGGGTCCGGGCCTGGCGGTGGATCAGGCCACGCTGTCGCTCTAAACCCAAGCGTCCCCTGGCGCCAGGCCGGGGACGCAACGAACTTTGGGCCGACCGGAAAATTCCCGGTCCGCGTCAAAGACCGCGGGCGTCGTCAGGCTTAATCGCTTCCGGCTCGCCGGAGCGGCCCGCGCAGACGGCAAGGCTCTTCCGGACGATTTCTGGTAAGGCCGCCGTTCCCATTCTCCACGCCGTGGAGAAGAAACCGCGAGGTAACGCAATGAGTCTCAATCTGGCGGAAAAACAGGCTGTGGTGACCGAGGTCGCCAAGGTGGCTGCCAGTGCGCACTCCGCGATCGCCGCCGAATATCGGGGTTTGAGCGTCGCTCAGATCACCCAACTGCGCGTGAAAGCGCGGGAAACCGGCGTCTATCTGCGCGTTGTCAAGAACACCCTGGCGCGGCGCGCCGTGCGGGGAACCGAGTTCGAGTGCCTGCGATCAAGTCTGGTGGGACCGCTGATTCTGGCGTTCTCCCAACAGGATCCAGGCGCGGCGGCGCGGTTGTTCAAGGAATTTCTCAAGGAAAAAGCCAACGACAAGTTGGTCGTCAAGGCCCTGGCGGTCGGTGGACAAGCGTTTCCAGCCAGCGAGCTGGACCGTCTGGCCAGCCTGCCGACCCGCGACGAAGCGATCAGCCTACTGATGGCCACTCTGCGGGCGCCGCTCGACAAGTTCGCGCGGACTCTCAACGAAATTCCGGGCAAGCTGGCGCGCACCCTCGACGCGATTCGGCGACACAAGGAAGAAGCCGCTGCTTGAGCGTTTCGGCAACACAGCCCAATTGGTCGAAAGTGATTGATTGATAGTGTCCTTATCAGGAGTGAAGTGGTTATGGCCGTTTCGAAAGAAGACATTCTGGACGCCATCGCGGGTATGACCGTGATGGAAATCGTGGACTTGATTGCCGCGATGGAAGCGAAGTTTGGCGTGACCGCCGCCGCCGCCGTGGCCGCCGCCCCGGTCGCCGTGGCCGCCGCCCCGGTCGAGGAAAAGACCGAGTTCGACGTGGTGATGACCAGCTTCGGCGAGAAGAAGGTCGAGGTGATCAAGGTTGTGCGCGCGCTGACCGGTCTGGGGCTGAAGGAAGCCAAGGATGCGGTGGAAGGCGTGCCCTCCACCATCAAGGAAGGCATTCCCAAGGCTGAGGCCGAGGACGTCAAGAAGAAACTGGAAGACGCTGGCGCCAAGGTCGAGATCAGGTAAGCGCCGCGCTATTCGCCCTTTCCGTTCGGATAGCGTTGCGCGGCGTCACCTGGCTTGGATGGACCAGAACGGAACCGGCCGGCGATCCCTGGGGTCGCCGGCCTGTTTCTATTTGATTTAGAAGGGTTTATTCAATTCGCCCCCGCAGTTGACCGCGGGTGAGATCGGCTCCCGCTCCGGGCTGGTTCTTTGAGAGGAATCCCGATGGCTTACACTTTCACTGAAAAGCGACGCATTCGTAAAGACTTCGGCAAACGCCCCAGCATTCTTGAGACGCCCTACCTGCTGGCGATTCAACTGGATTCGTACCGTAAGTTCCTGCAAGCCGAGACGCCGCCGGGAGAACGTCGGGAAGAAGGATTGCACGCCGCCTTTCGTTCGGTGTTCCCGATCGTGAGCTATTCGGGCAACGCCCGATTGGAATACGTGAGTTATCGGCTCGGCGAACCGGTCTTCGACGTTCGGGAGTGCCAGTTGCGTGGGTTGACGTACGCCGCGCCGCTGCGAGTACGGCTGCGGCTGGTGCTGATGGACAAGGAAGCCGAGGCCGGCGCTCACAAGATCAAGGACATCAAGGAAAATGAAGTTTACATGGGCGAGCTGCCGCTGATGACCGACAACGGCACCTTCGTCATCAACGGCACCGAGCGGGTCATCGTCTCCCAGTTGCACCGTTCGCCCGGCGTGTTCTTCGACCACGACCGGGGCAAGACCCACTCCTCGGGAAAACTGTTGTTCTCGGCCCGCATCATTCCCTATCGCGGTTCCTGGCTGGATTTTGAGTTCGATGTCAAGGACATCGTGTACGCCCGCATCGACCGTCGCCGCAAGTTGCCGGTGACTATCCTGCTGCGGGCGCTGTTCGACGAACCCAACCCCAACGACCCCCAGGCGCGTAGCGTCAATGAACGCATTCTGGATATCTTTTTTGAGACCAATACGGTTCGGGTCGGCGATGAGGGGTTCAGCCTGGACCTGATGCCTGAGCGCCTGCAGGGCGAGACCGCCAGTTTCGACATCCGTATCGGCGACCGCCTGTTGCTGGAAGCGGGTCAGCGCGTCAAGGCCAAGCACGTCCGCGAGCTGACCAAGGCCGGGGTGGAAAGCCTGCCGGTCCCGCGCGAATACCTGATCGGCAAAATCCTGGCCCACGACCTGCGCGCGCTGGACACCGGCGAACTGCTGGCTCTGGCCAACGACGAACTGACGACCGACAAGCTGGAGAAGATTCAGGCCGGCGGCGTCGCCGTCTTCCAGACCTTGTACATCAACGACGTCAACCGCGGCCCCTATCTTTCCAATACCCTGCGCGCCGATCCCACCCGCGGTCAGTGGGACGCCCAGGTCGAAATCTATCGAATGATGCGTCCGGGCGAGCCGCCGACCAAGGACGCCGCCCAGCGTCTGCTGCAGGACCTGTTCTTCTCGGCCGACCGCTACGATCTGTCCGACGTGGGCCGGATGAAGTTCGACAGCCGGGTCGGTCATCGCCGGACGCCGCTGCCCGGCGCGCCGGCCAAGGAGCATTCTTCGGGCGTGCTGTCGATGGAGGATATCCTCGCCGTGCTCAAGGTGCTGGTCGACATCCGCAATGGCAGCGGCGTGGTGGACGATATCGATCATCTCGGCAACCGCCGCATCCGCTGCGTGGGCGAAATGACCGAAAACGTGTTTCGAATCGGCCTGGTGCGGGTCGAGCGGGCGGTCAAGGAACGGCTCAGCCTGGCCGAGGCCGAGGGTCTGACCCCCCAGGACCTGATCAACGCCAAACCGGTGGCCGCCGCCATCAAGGAATTTTTCGGCTCTTCCCAACTGTCGCAGTTCATGGATCAGAACAACCCCTTGTCCGAGGTGACCCACAAGCGCCGGGTCTCGGCGCTGGGACCGGGGGGGTTGACGCGCGAACGCGCCGGTTTCGAGGTGCGCGACGTTCACGCCACCCATTACGGCCGGGTTTGCCCGATCGAGACCCCGGAAGGCCCGAACATCGGCCTGATCAACTCGCTGGCGGTCTATGCCCGCACCAATTCCTACGGATTTCTGGAAACCCCGTACCGGCGGGTCGAGAACGGGCGGGTCGTCGACCGGATCGACTATCTGTCGGCCATCGAGGAAGGCCAGTACGTCATCGCCCAGGCCAACACCACGGTCGACCTCGAGGGCCGGTTGATCGACGAACTGGTGTCCTGTCGCCATCAGAACGAATTCACCCTGGCCGCGGTGGACAAGGTGCAGTACATGGACGTATCGCCCAAGCAGATCGTGTCGGTGGCGGCGGCGCTGATTCCGTTCCTGGAGCACGACGACGCCAATCGCGCGCTGATGGGCTCCAACATGCAGCGCCAGGCGGTGCCGACCCTGCGCGCCGACAAGCCGCTGGTCGGCACCGGTATGGAGCGGATCGTGGCGCGCGATTCCGGCGTGTGCGTCATCGCCCGGCGCGGCGGCGTGGTGGATTCGGTGGACGCCGGTCGCATCGTGGTGCGGGTGAACGACGCCGAGACCGAGACCGGTGAACCCGGCGTCGATATCTACAACCTGACCAAGTACACCCGCTCCAACCAGAACACCTGCATCAACCAGCGCCCGCTGGTGGGTGTCGGCGAAGCGGTGGCACGCGGCGACGTGTTGGCTGACGGACCGTCCACCGACATGGGCGAGCTGGCCCTGGGCCAGAACCTGCTGGTCGCCTTCATGCCGTGGAACGGCTACAACTTCGAGGACTCGATCCTGATTTCCGAGCGGGTGGTGCAGGAAGACCGCTTCACCACCATCCACATCGAGGAGCTGTCCTGTGTCGCCCGCGACACCAAGCTCGGGCCGGAGGAGATCACCGCTGACATCCCCAACGTCGGCGAGAGCGCGCTGGCGCGGCTGGACGAAGCGGGCATCGTCTTCATCGGCGCCGAAGTCAAGTCTGGCGATATCCTGGTCGGCAAGGTCACGCCCAAGGGCGAAACCCAGTTGACCCCGGAGGAGAAGCTGCTGCGGGCCATTTTCGGCGAGAAGGCTTCCGACGTGAAGGACACCTCGTTGCGGGTGCCGTCGGGCATGGACGGCACGGTCATCGACGTGCGGGTGTTCACCCGCGACGGCGTGGAAAAGGACTCGCGCGCGCGCCAGATCGAGGACGCCGAGTTGAAGCGGGTGCGCAAGGATCTGAACGACCAGTTGCGCATCCTGGAGGACGATCTGTATCAACGCATGGAGCGGATGTTGGCGGGCCGTCCGGCCGACGGAGGGCCCAACGGATTGCGCGGCGGCGAGACCATTACGGTCGATTACCTGCGCGGGTTGTCCGGCGAGCGCTGGTTCGAAATCCGGATGCGGGACGACGACCTCAACGACCAGCTCGAAAGGATCGCCCGCCAGATCGAGCAGCAGCGCAAGGATTTCGACAAGAAGTTCGAGGAGCAGAAGCGCAAGCTGATGCAGGGCGACGATCTGGCGCCCGGCGTGCTGAAGATGGTCAAGGTGTATCTCGCGGTCAAGCGCCGGATCCAGCCGGGCGACAAGATGGCCGGTCGCCACGGCAACAAGGGCGTCGTCTCGATGATCGTCCCGCAGGAGGACATGCCCTATCTCGAGGACGGCGCGCCGGTGGACATCGTGCTGAATCCATTGGGCGTGCCGTCGCGGATGAATGTCGGCCAAGTGCTGGAAACCCACCTGGGTTGGGCGGCCAAGGGGCTGGGCCTCAAGATCGGTCGGTTGCTGGACGCGCGGGCGCGGATCGAGGAGCTGCGCGCCTGCCTGGATCGGGTTTATAACGGCGTTGGCGAGCAGCGCGTGGATTTGGCGCAACTCGACGACGGCGAAATTCTGACCCTGAGCCGGAATCTGCGTGACGGCGTACCGGTGGCGACCCCCGTGTTCGACGGCGCGACCGAGACGGAATTGCGGGAAATGTTGCGGCTGGCGGATCTGCCGGAAAACGGCCAGACCACCCTGTTCGACGGCCGTACCGGCGATCCGTTCGACCGGCCGGTGACCGTCGGTTACATGTACATGCTCAAGCTGAACCATTTGGTGGACGACAAGATGCATGCCCGCTCCACCGGTCCGTACAGCCTGGTGACCCAGCAGCCGCTGGGCGGCAAGGCGCAGTTCGGCGGTCAACGTTTTGGCGAGATGGAGGTGTGGGCCCTGGAAGCCTACGGGGCTTCCTACACCTTGCAGGAGATGTTGACGGTCAAGTCCGACGATG
>CALGOO010000204.1 GCA_937960715.1 uncultured Candidatus Competibacteraceae bacterium | reverse complement strand
TAGTCGCAAATCGTCGGCGGCGCGAAAGGTCAGGCGATAGCGGGCCAGCGGCAGGATGGGAACGGCAAGGATCGGCTTCTGGGCAGTCACGGCTTTCCGCATCATGGGGATGGCTTTTACTGTGACAGTGTAGTTTATGCTGCAACACTATCAAGCCGTGTGACAGGCAGCCGCTCCGCCAAGCTGGCGTGCATGGCGTCGCCCTGCTGTTGGATTTCGACCACCGAGCGTTCCCCCCTTTTAGCAAAGGGGGATTCCCAATCATCCGATGTGCGTGACTACCCGTCCTATTTCCCCACCCGCAACAATCCACTCAGCCCATGCTGCTCCAGAAAAGCGTTGGCGCGGTCGCGAATCGCGGCGGCGCTGTCGAGGTCCGTCACCTCGGCCAGGAGCGCCTGGGCCCCGGAATAGGGAACGCTGCGAATCAGCCACTTGATCTTGAGCAAGCTACCCAGGTTCATGCTCAGGCTGTCCACTCCCATCGCCATCAACAGCAGGGCGCCCGCCGGATCGCCGGCCATCTCGCCGCAGACGCCGATCGGCCGGCCCGCCGCCCGCGCCTGCTCGACCACATGGCGGGTCGCCGCCAGCACCACCGGATGCAGGGAATCGTACAGCTTGGCCACCCGGTCGTTGTTGCGATCCACCGCCAGCAGATACTGCGTCAGATCGTTGCTGCCGATCGAGGCGAAATCCACCATGCGGATCAGTTTCTCGATCTGATAGACCGCCGACGGCACCTCCACCATGATCCCCACCCGCGGCGTCCTGACCGTCACGCCGTCCTCGGCCAGCTCCGCCTGGGCCTCGCGCAACAGATCCAGCGCCTCGCGCAATTCGCCGATGCCGCTGATCATCGGCAACAGGATCGACAGGTTCGGATGGGCGGTTCCCGCGCGCAGCATCGCCCGCAACTGGGTCTTGAACAAATCGGGCTGATCCAGGCTGATGCGGATGCCGCGCCAGCCCAGAAACGGGTTCTGCTCCTCGATGGGAAAATAGGGCAAGGGCTTGTCACCACCAATGTCCAGGGTGCGCAACACCACGGGATGCGGCTCCATCATCCGCAACACCCGGCTGTACAGGGTGGTCTGTTCTTCCTCGCCGGGAAAACGGTCGCGCAGAAAGAAATGCAGCTCCGACCGATACAATCCCACGCCTTGCACCCCGCTGTCGCGGGCGGCGGCGATGTCGGCGAACAGGCCGGAATTGGCGTGCAATTCCAACCGGTGACCGTCCAGGGTTTCCGCCGGCAGATCGCGCAGGTGCTGCAAATCGCGCGACAGTTCGGCCTCGTCGGCGATCAGCTTCAGATATTCCTGGCGCAGTGTCGGGCTGGGCTGGATGCAGACCCGCACGGTGTAGCCATCCACCACCACTTCCCGCCCGTTCAGCCGGCCCGGCGGCAGATTGCTGACCCCGAACACCGCCGGCACCCCCAGGCCGCGCGCCAGCAGGGCGACATGCGAGGCGCCGGTGCCCCGCACCGACACCAGTCCCTTGAGCTGCTCCGGCGGCACGTCCAGCAACTGGGAGACGCTGATTTCCTCGCCCATCAGAATGGTGTGGTCGGGGTAATGACGGTTGATCGCCTGCGCTTCCTGCAAGCGATTCAGCAGGCGCTGGCCAAGATCGAGAATGTCGGCGGCGCGCTCGCGCAGGTAGGGATCGTCCATCTCGGTGAAGATATTGGCGTATTCCAGCACGGTGGCGCGCAGCGCGCCCGGCGCCCAGTTGCCGGCGTAGATCCGTTCCAGGGTGCCGTTCACCAGGCTGTCGCTGCCCAGCAGCAGCGCGTAGGCGTCGAACAACGCCCGGTCGCCCGCCGACAGAAAGAGACGCATCCGCTCACTGAGCCGTTGCAACTCGGCCAGTTCCGCCGCCACCGCCTGCCGAAACCGCGAGGCCTCGGCCTCCGGATTTTCGATGTCCTTGTCCGGAACCCGATCCAGCGCGGTGGGGGGAAACACCACCACCGCCTCCCCGATCGCCAGGCCGCGGGCGCTGGCCACGCCTTCCAGGAACAGGGTGTCCACCAGCGCATCGCCGCTCAGCCGATCCAGCGCCTGGCGGATTTCCGCCTGGTTGATGCAGCCGGCCAGTTGCGCGGCCAGCGTCACCAGGAACGACTCCTCGTCGGCGGTGTACTTGCGTCGCTCGCGCTGCTGGGCCGCCAGCACGCCCAGCACCTTGCGCCGGCGGATGATCGGCACCCCGATGAAGCCATGGAACGGCGCCTCGCCCGTGGCGGCGATGTAGCGGAAGGCGGGATGGGCGGGCGCGTCATCGACGTTGACCGGCTCGGCCCGGCCGGCGGCCAGCCCGATCAGCCCCTGTCCCAGTTTCAGCCGCGCCTTGCCGACCGCGCCCGACCGCAGGCCATCGGTGGCCATCAGCACGTGTTCGCCGCGGATGGCGTCGGTCATGTACACCGAGCATACATCGGTGTGAATGGCGGTCTTGACCTCGGCGACGATCACGCCAAGCGCCTCGTGCAGGTCGCGGGCGGCGTTGATGTCCTGAATGATGCGCCGCAGGATATCCAGCATGGAACCAGCCTCGGCTGAAAACCAACGATGGGTGATGGAAGCGATCAGCGCCGGGAAATCCGGCGCGAGCGTGGCGTCGGCGGATGGGGAAGGCGCGGCCCATCCAGGGTGGACGTCGCCGTCGCCGTTTCCCGGGTCGGCGCGGTGACCACCGTCATGGGTTCGAGAACACCGCCGCGCCGCGCCGCGACGACCATGCGGGTAATGACCGGATGCGGATAGGTTCCCGCCGGGCGCAGAGGCAAGACGGACGGGGATTTGCCCGCGGCCACGGGGCGCGCCGGCTCCAGTTCCGGCGGGTGGGAAACCGCGAGGGTAGCTTCCATGGCGATCTCCATGGCCGCCGTGGTCACCTCCACGGCCACTCCCAGCGTCCGAACCGGCGTCGACAGACCGTCGAACCCGGAGTCTCGCCGGGTGGGTCGCTCGGGCGCCTCGTCGCGACGCTGGGTAGGGAACGAACGCTTCGGCAGGCGAAAAGGCGGCAACAGCGGCGCCAGTTCGCGCAGGGCGCGCCAATACACATGGCGTTTGAACGGCACCACGGCTCGCAGCGGATACCAGTAATCCACCCACTGCCAGTGATCGAACTCAGGGCGTCCGGAGGAATCCAGACGCACCGCGTCCTCCCCACCCAGCATCCGCAGCAGGAACCAGACCTGTTTCTGGCCGATGCAAGTCGGTTGGTTACCCCAGCGGATCAAACGCTTGGGGAGGCGATAGCGCAACCAGCCCTTGGTGCAGCCGATCACTTCGACATGTTCCGGCCGCAAGCCAACCTCTTCGGCCAGTTCGCGAAACATGGCCTGCTCGGGCGACTCATCCCGTCGAATGCCGCCCTGGGGAAACTGCCAGGAATGCTGGCCAATTCGCTTCGCCCAGAACAGGCGCCCATCGGCATTGCACAGGATGATGCCGACGTTTGGTCGATAACCCTCCGAATCGATCACGATGAAAACCAGTGTATCGCAATAAACGGTTCACACTATTTTTTCATAACGAACCACGTTTCGCCATGGTGGCGACGCGGCCCGCCCATCGCCAGCCAGCCGCGCCGGAAAGGGCTATCATTAAGCGTATCTCCAGCCTTGGCCGCCATCCCCCATTCGACCCGAGCCCCGCAAGAACCGCCATTCCCAGCCGGTTGTCCCAAGGAGTTTCTCATGCGCCTTTCATTGTCACTGTTCGCCCTGTTGGCGCTATTGCTATCCGCCAGCGCCCCTGCCTTCGAGGATACGCCGCTCGCCGTGGCGGCGGCCCAGTATCAGCAACTGATCCGCGACGGTCGCTCCGCCGCTGGCCAGTCACCGGACGCCCTGTTGCAACAGGCCAGCCAGCAGGCGGCGCGCAAGGACTGGGCCGCCGCCATCGCCAGTCAGGAAACCGCCATCGCGGCGGGCGCCGATCCGGTGGGGGCATGGCTGGGCTTGAGCCAGTTCTGGCAAAGCCGGACCGACCAGAGTCAGAATCAGGATCGCGAGCGCGCCCAGGAACGGACCCGACAGGCCGCCTGGAACGCCTATCAGGCGGCGCGCGTCCCGTTCGAGCGCGCCCGCGCCCTGTTCCGGCTGGGCGAACTGTACGACCGCGCCAAGGAGCCCAAGCAGGCTCTCGCCGCCTTCCGCTCGGGGCTGGAACTGGAGGACAATCCCCGGATCGCCAAGCGCTATCAAGAGCTGGCCGATGCCCACGCCTTCCAGATCAAGGGCGTGGAAGTCGAATCGGACAGCGCCACCCCGAAAATCTGCCTTCAGCTCTCCGATGACCTCGCCAAGGACCGCCAGGTTCATTACGAGGATTATCTGGTCGTCGAACCGGCCATCCAGCCGACGGTCAGCGCCCAGGGCCGGCAATTGTGCGTGGAGGGTGTCCGCCACGGCCAGAGCTACACGATCAAGGTCCGCGCCGGCATTCCGTCGGCGGCGGGCGAAAAGACGCGCGCCACCCAGGAATTCACCGCCAAGGTCGAGGACCGCAAGCCGACCCTGGGCTTTCGCGGGACCGCCTACGTGTTGCCCAAGGCCAGCGGCCAGCAGTTGCCGTTGATCAGCGTCAACCTGGACCAGGCGCGGGTGCGGGTGTTGCGCGTCAACGACCGCAATCTGTTGCAACAAATCCTGGATCGTCGCCTGAGCAACCCGCTGGACGGTTACGACATCAGCCGGGTCGCCAAGAATTCCGGCGAACTGCTGTGGGAGGGAACCCTGACCCTGGCCAGCGGCGAGCGCAATCAGGATGTCACCACCGCCATTCCCGTCAACGAAATCCTGCGCGACCCGCAACCGGGCATCTACATCGTGGCCGCCGAACCGGTCAAGGAAGACCCGGACAGCTACGAAAATCGGGCCACCCAATGGCTGGTGGTCTCCGACATTGGGCTGTTCACGCTGCGTGGCAACGACGGGCTGCATGTGTTCGCCCGGTCGCTGGCCACCGCCAAGCCGTTGGCCGGCATCGACCTGCGGTTGTACGCCCGCAACAACGGCGAACTGGGCAAAGCGATCACCGACGGCAAGGGCTACGTCCGTCTCGATCCGGGCCTGTTGCGCGGCGGCGGCGGGCGCGAGCCGGCGCTGCTGATGGCCCACGGCAACGGCGACTACAACTTTCTCGATCTGACCAAGCCGGCCTTCGACCTCAGCGACCGGGGCGTCGAGGGTCGCGCCGCGCCAGGGGCGGTGGACGCCTTCCTTTACACCGAGCGCGGGGTCTATCGGCCCGGCGAGACGGTGGAACTGATGGTCCTGGTCCGCGACAGCCGCGGCTACGCCCTGCCGAACGCGCCACTGACCCTCAAACTGTTCCGCCCCGACGAGGTGGAAGCCGGGCAACCGAAACCGGGCCAGCCGGCGCTGGGTGGCTACCACGTCCAACTGCCGCTGACGCTGAACGCCCGCACGGGAACCTGGACGGTCAAGGCCTATGCCGATCCCAAGGGCGAGCCGGTCGGGCAAGTCGGCTTTCAGGTCGAGGATTTCGTGCCCCAGCGGCTGAAACTGGAGCTGAGTTCCACCGCGCCAGTGCTGAAACCGGGCGAGCCGGCGATGGTGGATATCAACGGCCGTTTCCTGTACGGCGCGCCAGCGGCCAATCTCAAGGCCGAGGCCGAGGTGGTGCTGAACGAGGATCCCAACCCCTACCCCGCTTTCCCTGGCTATCGGTTCGGACTGGCGCAGGACAGTTGGACCGCCCAGCGTTTTCCAGTGGCGCTGGCCGGCACCGACGCTCAGGGCAAGGCGCAGGCGCGGGTGACGTTGAGCGAGACGCCCGACACCAGCCGGCCGTTGCAGGCGCGGGTGCGGGTGTCGTTGTTCGAACCCGGCGGCCGGCCGGTCACCCGCAGCCTGAATCTGCCCTATCGCGCCCAACCGTTCGCCATCGGCGTCAAGCCACGTTTCGGCGACGACGGCATCCCCCTGGGCCAGGAGGCCGGCTTCGACGTGATCGCCCTCGATCCGCTGGGTCAGCCGCTGGCGAAAAGCGGGCTGCGAGCCGACCTGGTGCGTGAGGACCATCAGTATTATTGGTACTACGGCGATAACCGCTGGGACTACAAGCTGGTGATCCGCGACAGCGCGCCGGTCACCAGTCGAACCCTCAACGTCGCCGCCGGTCAACCGACCGCGTTCACGCACCGCATCGCGGAGTGGGGCAATTACCGGCTGGACGTGCTGGACCCGGCGACTGGCGTCGCCTCCAGCGTGCGCTTCACCGTCGGTTGGTTCGAAAACCCGGGCGAGAACAGCGACACGCCGGACCAGATGAAAGTGACGCTGGATCAGCCGCGCTATCAGGCGGGCCAGACCGCCAAGGTCTTCGTCCGGGCTCCGTTCGCCGGCGAGGTGTTGCTGAATGTGGTCGGCGACCGACTGTGGCTGAGCCGGACTGTCAGCGTCCCGGCCGAGGGAACCACGGTGGAACTGTCCATTCCCGCCGAATGGGGACCGGGAGTCTATATCGCCGCCACCGCCTTTCGTCCGGCGGACAACGCCGCTCAGCGCGGACCGGGCCGGGCCATCGGCGTCGCCTGGCTTGGTCTGGACCCCGCGCCGCGCACCCTGAACGTGGCGCTGACCGCGCCGACCGAGTGGAAACCGCGTCAGACCGTGGACCTGCCGGTGACGGTGACCGGCCTCGATCCCGGCCAGCCAGCGTATCTGACCGTCGCCGCCGTGGACGAAGGTATTTTGCAACTGACCGACTTCGCCAGCCCGGACCCGGCTAAATACTTCCTCGGCAAGCGGCGACTGGGAATGCAACTGCTCGATCTGTACGGCAAGCTGATCGAAGCCGGCGGCCGACCGGGCCAACTCAAGGTTGGCGGCGACGCCGACAGCCGGCAACTGGACGGCTCCGGGGTGCGCACGGTGAAAACCCTGGCGCTGTTTTCCGGGCCGGTGGCGCTGGACCCCAGCGGTCAGGCGAAAATTCCGCTGGTCCTGCCCGATTTCAACGGTCAGTTGCGACTGATGGCGGTGGCTTGGGATCGCAACCGGCTGGGCCGGGCCGAGGCCGCGCCGCTGGTGCGCGACCCGCTGGTGGCGCGTGTCTACCTGCCGCGCTTCCTGGCGCCGGAGGATGAAGGTCGCGTCACCGTGACCGTGCAGAACCTGAGCGCCCCACCCGGCGAATACCGCATCCGCCTGAGCGCCGATGGGGCGGCGGCGGTGACCGAACCGGCGACGTTCACCTTCACCGTCGCCGACTCCGCCACGCAGAATTCCGACAGCCGAACCTTTACCCTGCGCGGACTGCAACCCGGCGTCGGGCAGGTACGCCTGCATCTGGACGGGCCGAACGGTTTCCAACTGGTGCGCGAGTCCGAGATCGGCGTGCGTCCGGCCCAGGCGATCACCACCAACCGCATCGCCAAGCGCCTGAATCCCGGTGAGTCGCTGCGGATCGGCAACGAGTTGCTGGGCGATTATCTGCCCAGCACCGGCCAGGCCCGGCTGAGCTTCAGCAGCCGACCCAATCTCAACGTGCCCGAACTGCTGGCGGAACTGGATCGCTATCCCTACGGCTGCCTGGAACAGACCACCAGCCGCGCCCTCCCCCTGCTGTACTTCAACCAGGTGGCCGAGGTCTGGGTTGGGCAGAACGCCACCGAGGCGGGTTTGCGAGCGCGGGTGCAGGACGCCATCCAGCGTATTTTGACCTTGCAGGACGCCGGCGGCGGTTTCGGGTTGTGGAACCCCGACAGCAACGTCGAAAATTGGCTGTCGGCCTACGCCATGGACTTTCTGGTCCGCGCCCGCCAGGAACGGTATCTGGTGCCCGAATCGGCGTATCAGCACGGCCTAAAGTATCTACAGGAACAGTTGAACACCGATGAATTCGGCGAAGCGCAACTCGGCTGGCGGGCTTACGCCCTGTACGTGCTGGCGCGAGTACAGCAGGCCGCCATCGGCGATTTGCGCTACCTGCACGACAACCATCTGCCAAAAATGCCCAACGCGCTGGCCCAGGCGCAACTGGGCGCGGCGCTGGCCCGCTACGGCGAGCTGGGCCGGGCCAAGGAGGCGTTCGCCGCCGCCTTGAAACGGTCGGGCCGGGGCGAGGGGCGCGATTATGGCAGTCCATTGCGCGACCGGGCCGCGCTGTTGACGCTGCTGGTCGAATCCGGGCTGTTGCCGGAGCAAGTGCCGCCGCTGGCCGAGCAGGTGGCCGCCGAATTCAACCAGCGCCGCTACGCCAGCACCCAGGAACAAGCCTGGCTGTTGCTGGCGGCCCAGGCGCTGCTGAAACAGCCCGGTCGGACCCAGTTGGCGGTCGACGGCCAGGCGACCACCGCCGATCCGTTCTATCTGACGCCGACGGCGGCGCAACGGGCCAAAGGGTTGACCGTGGTCAATCAGGGCGCGCAGGCCGCCTGGTATACGCTGAATCTGAGTGGCGTGCCGGTTGCGCCGCAGCCACCGGCGCGGGAGGGCTTCACTATCAGCCGCCGCTATTACACCCGCGCCGGCAAGGACGTGGATCCGGCCCAGCTTCATCAGAACGACTTGCTGGTGGCGGTCGTCACCGGCGAGGCGCTGGGTAGCCAGGAGCAGCAGGCGCTGGTGGTCGATCTGTTGCCGGCGGGATTGGAAATCGAAAACGCCCGGCTGGCGCACAACGCCTCGACCACCGAAATCGCCTGGCTGCCCGAACTGACTGAAACGCTGCACACCGAATTCCGCGATGACCGCTTCGTGGCGGCGCTGGATTTCGAGGCCGGCGGCGAGCGGAAATTCACCCTGGCCTATCTGGTGCGGGCGGTCACACCGGGCGTCTACCGGCAACCGGCGGTGTATGTGGAGGATATGTACAAGCCGTGGCAATTCGGGCGCGGGGCGATGGGGACGGTGAAGGTGGAATGACGGGGCGGACATGAACCCGGACGAACTCCTTGCCGAACTGGCCCAGGGCGAAAACCAGCATCGGGAATTCAAGCGCCAGCTTGATAACCCGGAAAGCGTGGCCGGTGAAATCGTCGCCTTCGCCAACAGCGAGGGAGGCCGTCTCTATGTCGGCGTGGCCGACGACGGTTCCGTCGTCGGTCTGCCGGACAGCACCACGGTTTTCCAGTCCCTGACCCATCTGTGCCGGGATCGCTGCATTCCCCCAGTCAGCCCGGTACTGGAACAACACTGGATCGAAGGTCGCGAGATCGTCGTACTGACGGTGATGCCGGCTCTAAACCGCTCAAAACCCTACCGTACCGCTGGAGGCCGGTTTTATCTGCGGGTCGGCCGGGACAAGCAGGACGCCACCGGACGGGAGCTGGTGCGGATCGCTCAGGCGGCGGGTGAGTTGCATTACGACGAGAGTCCGGTCTGGGGAACCACGCTGAACGACCTGTCGCGGGAGGCGTTCGCCGCTTATCACGAGGCGCAATTCGGCCTGCCGCTGGTGGAGCAACTGGAACAAAGCCGGCTACCCCTGGAACAGTTGCTGCGCCATCTGCGCCTGGCGGAAGCCGTGGATGGCGAGTGGTTGCCGACGGTGGCGGGTTTGCTGATGTTCGGCGCCGAGCCGCAACGGTTCATGCCGCAAAGCCGGCTGTCGGCGGTGGCCTTCGCCGGTCTGGACGAGGACGCCGACATCCTGGACCGGCGCGAGATCGTCGGGCGGCTGCCGACGATCATCGACGATGCCCGGCTGTTTCTGGAGCGCAACATCCGCCAGCCGGCGCGAGAACTCGGATTCCGGCGCGAGGACATCCTGTTGTACGACCGCAAGGCGCTAGGCGAGGCCGTGGTCAACGCCGTCGCCCACCGGGACTACAGCCTGAGCGGTTCGCAAATCCGGCTGTTCGTGTTCCCGGATCGCGTGGAGGTGCGCAGTCCGGGGCGGTTGCCGAATTCGGTGACGCTGGACAACATCCGGCTGGGCGTCCATGCCGAGCGCAATCGGCGACTGGCGACGCTGTTGACGCAACTGGGCTACATGAGCGCCATCGGCACCGGTATCCCGCGCCTGATCATCCGCCTGTCGCGGTTGTTGTCGGGGCGAGAGCCGGAGTTCGAGCTGGTGGGGGAGGAGTTGCGGGTCAGAATCTGGGCCAGACCGGAAACCCGGTAGCGCGCGCCATGCGCAATTTTCATTCCCACGCCGCCAGATCGGCCCGCAGGACGCGCACCCGCCGCAGAATCGCCTCCCGCTTGAGACTGAACAGCACCATCCCCACCGTGATCGCCGTTCCCAGCCCCAGCAGGATCAGTGCCCGACTCAAAGCCTGCTCGGGATAGAAGCGGATCAGTTGTCCGGCGACGTTCAACACCAGGAACGCCACGCCGGCGTAGAGAAAGGCGCGGATGCGCAGGGCGACGCCGGCGACGACGCCCAGCAGCGCCAGCCCCAGCGCCAGCACGAACACGCTCAACGCCGGCCGCAGGAACACGTCCAGCCCCGCTCCGGCGTAGAGCGCGCTCAAGGCCGCCAGCCGCGCGCCGTTCAGCACGTTCGGACGCAGTTCCCGCCGATGCAGATGCAGCAACGCTAGCACCGACGCCGCCGCTGGCGCGATGTAGAATTGCCACAATCCATGACGTTCCGCCCACAGCGGCGCCCAGAGGTAGATGGCCCCGTTCAACGCCAGCACGCCCAGGTACAGCGGCCAGGGATTGCGCAGCGCGCTGGCCAATGACAGATACAGCACAGCGGCGGCCAGCAGGGTTCCGCCGGTCCAGACCGAGGCGAGTTGCCATGGCGCGGTCGCCAGCGCCAGCAGCGGCAACCCCAGGGCCAGCCGGTACAGCGGCGGCGAACCGGTGAACTGATGCAGCAGGAAGGCGACGTAACCCGCCGCCATCAGCGCCACGGTATCGACGACCGCGAACGGCGCCAGGCCCAACGCCAGCAGTCGCCCATAACCCGCCAGCAATCCCAGCAACAGCGCGGTCGCGTAGACCCAGTTCGGCTCGTCCGGCCGCCGCCAGGCGCGCGTCAGCGTCAACCCCGCCAGCATCAGCAACGCCGCGCTGGCCGCCAGCGGATCGGCGGGGATGCCGAAGCGCCATGGCGATAGCCTCCAGCCGGCCAGGTGCGCCGCCACCGCGCCACCGTGCAATCCCAGCCAGAGAGCACTCAGCGCCAGTAGCCATGGCATCGATCTGGCCATCACCGATTCCAGCTCGTACAGCCGGCCGAACCGCGCCGAATCTGCTTCGGGATCAGCGCGGTCCAACCAGGCCGCCAACCGTCGCCGAATCGCCATCGACGCCAGCAGCAACAACACCGTTTGCGCGGCGTACCAGGGCGCCAATCCGATCAACGGCGTCCAGGTGAACGCCACCGTGCCCGTCAGCCAGACCGTGTAGCTGCCGGCCAGCGCCAGCGCCAGCCCCGCGTTCAGCCAGAACGGCCGTCCTTGCCACCAGCCCCGCGCCAGCGTCGCCGCCGCCAGCACGAGCAGAGCTGCGGTGCAAAGCGCCCAGTGGGAGTCGGCCACCAGCGGCAGCAGGACCAGGCTCGCCGCCGGCAACAGGGTCAGCCACCCGTCCAGCGCCGAACGCCAGACCTCCCAGCGGGGCGATCCGTACCGCCACGCCAGCAACAACGCGCCATTCCACAGCGCCACCGCCAGCGGCAACCCAACCAGCGGCACGCCCAAGTCCAGCAGGGCGGCCAGCAGGGTCGCGCCCAACGCCGTCAACAACACATGCGCGGTCAACGGCGCTGGCCGCAGCCGGAAGGCATGGCCCGCCGTCGCCGCCAACAACAACGCCAGCCCGGTCAATGCCCACACCGACCGCTCCAGCCGGAACGCGCCATCCCACAGCAGGCCGCCGGCCTCCATTAACAGAAACCGCGCCAGCAACAGGATCAGCACCGCGAACGGTATCCAGAACAACGGCGGTTCCAGCTCGGCTTGCCGCCAGCGCAACCCGCGCGCCAACCGCTGGCCGTGCCGCCGCCACAGCGGAACCAGCAGGAACAGCAGATTCAATTCCACCAGGGCGACGACACAACCCTGGATCGTCATGGCTTGACCCTGGCCGCGACCCCACCAACTCCACTCCAGCGCGCCGCTAGCCAGCAAGCCACTCGCCGTCAGCGCCGCCACCGCCAGCCAGGCCATGCCGGGCCATGCGGTATTGCGCAGCAGGAGGAACAGATACAGCGCCAGCGCGGCCAGCAGGGCGGCGGGCGTCAGCGCGCCGGCCAGCACGCCGACGATTCCGCCACCCACCACGCTCGCCAAGCCCAACAGCGGCCACAACGCCGGGTCCACCGCCCAGTCCGGCCAGCGCGCGTTCCAGCGTGGCAGCAACAGATTGCCGCCACTCCAAAGCGCGTAACCCCAGACGATGGCCAGCCAGGCGTTCTCCCGCGCGCTGCAACCCGCCCAGTCCGCCAGGCTGCCGACCAGGACGCTCAACAGCACCGGCAAGCCCAAACCGCGCCAGTCGGCGGCATTCGGCCAGGGCCGTGCCACCGGGAACAGCGCGACGCAAAGCAGCGCCAACAGGATCGGCAGGCGAACATCGGTGGGCAAAAATCCCAGCGGCACGACGCCGGCCAGCGCCAGGCCATAGAGCACGCTGCTGATCACGGCCAGCGGCGCGCGCCAGTACGCCACCGGCGCGGCCCGTTTCGCTTCCAGCCCGACCGCCGCCATCGCCAACGCCAGGCTCAACAGAACGTTCAGCATCGGCTGATCCAGGCCGAACAGCGCGGTCGGCGCCAGCCAGTCACTGGTCAGCCAGACGCCGAGCGTCAGCGTGATCAGGGCGGCGTAGGCGCAGGGCGTGGACCGGTCTTCCCAACTGGCCAGGCCGAACAGCCACAGGCTCAACGCCAGGGCCGGCCACAATTCCGCCGCCGGCCACCCCAGCCCCGCCAGCGTCGGACTGGCCGCTACGGCCGCCGCCGCCACCAGCAGCGCGCCCCCGCGCAGGCTCTCCTGAACCTGCTGGCGACCCCCCGCCCCGCCAGGCGTGGTGAAACCCAGCATCCGTGCCGCGCGCCAAACCGACCGTCGGCCCAGCGCCGCGCCGCCCAACCGCCAGACCAGCAGTGCGTACAGCACCGCCGCCGCGCCCTGCCATGGCGGCGTCCACCCGGCCCGGTCCAGGCCGACCAGCAGCCCCGCCAGACCGAGCAGCATCGGCAAGGCCGCCCAGCGGAACTGCTGGAAATGACCGATGAGCAGCAAGCCGGTCAGCGTCGCCACGCCCGCCGACCACGGCCACGACGCGGCCATTCCGCCGATCATCCACCGTTGGCCGAGATGGATCAGCCCAACCGGCCACAGCAAGACCATCGCCTGTTCCAGCGGCGCGCGAACCAGGGCAGCGAACGCGGGCGGAGTCGACTCCTCATCCTCCGCGTTTTCCAGCAGCGCCCGGCGGACGCGCACGGGCCGGTCCAGCCACCACAGCAGCCCCCACAACGCCAGCACGCCGGTGAACTCGCCCAGGCCGGTGCTCGGTTCGGGGAACCAGCCGCGCTTGATCAACACGCCCATGCCGCCGACGCAGACCAGCACCCCATAAAACAATGCCTGCCGGCGCAGACCCAGACTCAGCCACAGCAACAGCGCCCCCGCCAGCGTCAGCAGCAGGACCGGCTCCCACCGCCCCAACAACGCCGGCCACAGCGCCAGTCCGCCCAGGATCAGCGCCAGCATCACGTTCACCAGCGCGCCAGCGACGAATACGGTCCGGCTGATCGGCGTCTGTCGGCGGTCGTGCAGACCCAGCGCGGTCCACAGCGCCGCCAGCGCCAGCAGACCGAAAGCGGTTCGCAACTCCCAACCCAGCCCGATCCAGTCCGGCGCGTAGGCAATCGCCGCCATGGCCAGCGCCACCACGCCGACATCGGCCCAGGCCCAGCGCGGGTCGGCTTCCGGCAGGGTCAGCGCCAATCGTATCGCCCCATACGCCAGCGCCGCCGCCGTGGCGGCGGTGGCGAACCCAAGCCAGCCCGGCGCGGCCCAGACCAGACTCCACGCCGTCAGACCGGGCAACAGCAATCCAAACGCGATCAGGCATTGCCAGGCGATGGCGCGCGAACGGGAATGCGCCCAGCGGCACAGCCCCAGCAGCGCCAGCAGGCCCGGCAGACTGGCCAGTTCGTGCCAGGCCGACGGCAGCGGATTCAGGATGACGTAGCCGTACAGGCCGGCCACGCAGCCGAACAGCAGATACAGCGGCGGCAGGGTCCGGTAGCGCCAGGTCACCCAGCCATACAGCACCACACCCAGGGCCAGCGTCAGGATCGCCGTCGGCGTGGTCTGGATCGCCACCGCGACCGCCGCCGCCGACAGGCCGTAGAGCGCGAAGCTGAACCGGGACAGGAAAGCGTATTTGTGGACCCAGTCCTTGAACGCGGCGTCCACCAGGAACAGCAATCCACACAGCGCCATCAGGAACGGTCCGGCGTAGCCGGCCGGCAACGGTTCCGGCCACAGCCAGGTCAGGTGGACGAACGACACCGCCGCCGTGTAGACCAACAGGCCGGCGGCGTAATAGGTGATCAGCCACCGGTCCACGAACAGCCGCCGCAGCCACTCCGCGGCGAAGGTCCACAGTCCATAACCGAGCACGCCCAGCAAGACACCATGCAGCACCGCCAGCACGGGCCAGCCTGGCGCAACCACTCCCAGCGGCGCGGCCAGTTGCACCGCCGCCAACGCCGTCACCAGCCACGGATAGCGCCCCATCAGCGCCCGGTCCATCAGGCCGCTGACCAGCATCGCGGTCCAGGCGAACGCCGCCAGCGCCCCGGCCACGACGACCAGGCTGAGAGCCAGCAATAAGCCCTCGCCCGCGCCGGCGCTTGCCAGCCGCACCGCGACCGCCAGATCGAGCGGCGCCAGCAACATCCCCAGCGTCAACAACATGCCGCTGGCGATCACCAGTTCCGGGCGTTCGCGGCGGAACCGATAGCCGGCCCAGATCAGGAAAGCGGTGGCGCTTAGCAGGCTGGCAAATACGGTCAGGGCGTTGACGAAGCCCTGGGTATTGGCGATCAGGAACAGCGCGCCGGCCACGAAGCAGAACCCGCCGATGAACCAGCCGATGTTCTGCGCCAGGAACGGCGCGATCAGCCTCGGCCAGCCGGACAGCGCACGCAGCGCCTTTTCCAATGGACTCGGCGCGGCGGGCCGCCAGTCGGCGGCGGGAGCCGCTTGCTCCCAGACCGACTCTGGCATCGGCGCTTCGACCGGCGCGTGGCGGCGGACTGGAACCGACGCTGGTAGTGGCAATGGCGGTTGGGATTCCGCTGGTGCGACCGGCGCTTCCGACGGTTCCGGCGCAACCTCCCCTCGCCCGCTGACGGGAGCGAGGTCGGAGGTGGGGACTATCTGCTCCCCTCGCCCGCTGGCGGGAGCGGGGCCGGGGGTGAGGGTGGCGGGCTGCCAGGGCGGTGGTCCCGGTGGCGTCTCCACCCCTTGCGCCAGCAGATTCCAGGCCATCGTCCGCCGGAGCCGCCACGCCTCGCCATCCGGGGATACGCCGCTCTTGCGCAGATGCCGCTCCCACAACCGATCCAGATCATCGCCCAACTGCCGATGGCGCTCCCTCTCCAGCGCGCCCGCTTCGGCCAGTCGTCGCAATTCCAGCCGCAACAGCAATAGGTTTTCCAGATCGGCCGGCCCGTAGCGGCCACCGCCGCTCAAGGACGGCGTGGAATGAACCGGCGGGGGTTCATGGGACGGTTCCGGGACGCTCCGGGCAACCAGTTGTCGCCGCAGTTCGCGGGCCTGGCGGCGCGCGACGATCAGTGCGATCAGCAGGATGATCGGTGAAATCAGCCACGCCAGCGCCAGAAATCCCAGGATCACCCATTCCACGGCCCATTCTCCCCCCGCCGAATCTCATCCCGCCATCAATCAGGCCGATGGCTCCTTGTGGATTTCCTTTTTGAGGACCGCCAGTTCCGCCTCGACCTCGACGTCCACTTCCATCTTCAAAAACTCGCGCTCCACCGGACTGTAGTCACCGTACACCTCGGCGCGGGCCTCCATTCGCGCTTCCATCTCCCCAACCTTGTCCGCCATGCGCCCAAACGAGTTGTTGAGGTCGAGTCCGGTCTGGAACCGGTCGGTCACCCGGTCCATTTGCTCGCGCGCCTGGGCGGCCCGTTGCCGTGCCACCAGGCTGCTCTTCTTCAGCCGCGCCTCTTCCAGCTTGGTTTCCAGCGCCCGCAACTGCGCCTTGAGCCGTTCGCTGGTGCGGCGGGACGATTCCCAGGATGCTTGCAAGCCAGCAACGATGTCGTCGTGTTCCTTCTTGCGCGCCAGCGCTTCGCGCGCCAGCGCCTCGTTGCCGGTTTCCAGCGCCCGTCGCGCCCGGTTGTACCAGTCGTCGGCCTGCCGGCGCTGGCTGTCCAGTTCCTTCGCCAGTTGCTTCTCACTGGCCAGGGCGTCGATCACGCCCTCGCGGGCGCTGTTGACGTTCTCCTCCATCTCCCGGATGAGCTGCTTGACCATCCGTTCCGGATCCTCGACCCGATCCACCAGGTCGTTCAGGTTGGCGGTCAGTACATCGCTGATGCGTTTGAACAAATTAGCCATGGGACACCTCCTGGATCGTTCGTTACAACGGGAACGATATTGAGTATAGTTGGGAAAAATTCTCTTGAGCAGTGTTTAATTAAAATTCGTCGGGATTTCCTCAAAATTCGCTCTCGTTCGCGGCAACGCCACCATATCGTACAAGCAACTTGTTCAAATCCTTGATGAACTGTGCGCCAGAGCGCGGAGCTTCCGCGAAGCAACACCCTCCGCGCACCTCAACCCTGTTTGTAGAGGAGAGCCTCATGGCCACCGTGAATTCCATGCACACCCCCGGCGAGCGCGTCGCCATCGTCGCCGGCCTGCGTACTCCGTTCGCCCGACAACTGACCGCCTACAAGGATTTGAACGCCATCGAACTCGGCGTCATTGTCACCAACGAACTGCTCGACCGAACCCACCTGGACCCCGCCCTGATCGAGCGGATGGTCTACGGCTGCGTCGGGCTGATTCCCGAAGCGCCCAACGTCGCCCGCGAGGTGCTGCTCGGCGCCGGCATGAACCCGCGCACCGACGCCTACACCGTCACCCGCGCCTGCGCCACCAGCTTCCAGTCGGCGGTGGACATCACTCAGGCTATTTTGCTGGGCGAGATCGAAATCGGCCTGGCCGGCGGTTGCGATTCCACCTCGGTATTGCCGATCCAGACCTCGAAGAAACTGTCGCGGGCATTGATCCACTCCACCAAGGCCAAGACCCTCGGCGACAAGTTGGCGCTGTTCAAGGAAATCCGCCCCGCCGATCTGATTCCGGTCTCGCCGGCGGTCAAAGATTACTCGACCAACCTGGGCATGGGCGACATCGCCGAGCAGATGGCCAAGAACCACGGCATCGGCCGCGAGGAACAAGATCGCTTCACCCTGCGCTCGCATCAACTCGCCCAACAGGCCTGGGATGGGGGCAAGCTGGACGGCGAGGTGATGCGCGCCTTCGTCCCGCCGTTCAAGGACACCATCGAGCGCGACAACAACATTCGCGGCGATTCCAGCCTGGAGCAACTGGCCAAGTTGAAGCCGGCCTTCGACCGCCGGCACGGCACCGTGACCGCCGCCAATTCCACCCCGCTGACCGACGGCGCTTCCTCCATGATCCTGATGAAGGAACGGCGCGCCCGGCAACTCGGTTTCGAGCCGCTCGGCTTCATCCGCTCCTACGCCTTCGCCGCCATCGACCCGTTCAACGACGGGCTGATGGGGCCGTCCCACGCCACCCCCGTCGCGCTCGACCGGGCCGGGATCAAACTGGGCGACCTGACGCTGCTCGACATTCACGAAGCTTTCGCCGCGCAAACCCTGGCCAATCTGAAGAACTGGCCGTCGCGGAAATTCGCCCGGGAACAACTGGGCCGGGACGAACCCATCGGCGAGGTGGACCCGGACAAACTCAACGTGCTGGGCGGCTCGCTGGCCTACGGCCACCCGTTCGCCGCCACCGGCGGGCGGATGATCATGCAGACGGTGAACGAGTTGCGCCGGCGCGGCGGCGGCTTGGGACTGGCGACGGCCTGCGCCGCTGGCGGTCTGGGCGTGGCCCTGGTGCTGGAAGTGGCGTAATCGAGAGGAGACCAACCATGACAACCGAACTGAAGCTGACCGTTTTTCAACTGGCCATGCGCGCGGACGGCATCGCCGTGGTCACCATCGACCTGCCCGGCGAGAGCCAGAACACGCTCAAGGCCGAGTTCATCCACGAGGCCAACGCCCTGCTCGACCGACTGGAGCAGGACGCCAATGTCCAAGGCGTGGTGCTCATCAGCGGCAAGCCCGGCTCGTTCATCGCCGGCGCCGACATCAACATGCTGAAAGCCTGCCAGACCGCCGCCGAAGCGACGGAATTGTCCAAGGCCGGCCAGCGCTTCTTCGACCGGCTGGAGACTTTCAAGGCCCCGGCGGTCGCGGCGATTGACGGCGCCTGTCTGGGCGGTGGGCTGGAACTGGCGCTGGCCTGTCATGGCCGAGTCTGCACCGATAACCCAAAAACCGCGCTGGGCTTGCCGGAAGTGATGCTGGGCGTGTTGCCGGGCAGCGGCGGCACCCAGCGCCTGCCCCGGCTGATCGGCATTCCCACCGCCCTGGACCTGATGCTGACCGGCAAGCATTTGAACGCGCAGAAAGCCCGCCGACTGGGCCTGGTGGACGATGTCGCGCCAGTCACCATCTTGTTGCAAGCCGCGCTGGACCTGGTGAAAAAGCTCCAGCACAACCGCGCCGCCACGCGCAAGACCGGCAACCTGTTCTCGGTCAAGGGCCTGACCAAACTGGCGCTGGAGGACAACCCGCTGGGCCGGCGCGTCCTGTTCCAGAAGGCCCGCGAACAGGTATTGGGCAAGACCAGGGGCAACTATCCCGCGCCGTTGCGGATCATCGACTGCGTCGAAACCGGCGCCGGTCAGGGCTTCCAGAAGGGCCTGGAGGCGGAAGCAATCGGCTTCGGCGAACTGGCGGTCACGCCCCAGGCGCGGCAGTTGATGAACCTGTACTTCGCCACCACCGCGATCAAGAAGGATACCGGCGTCGCCGACGCCAGCGTGCAACCGCGCCCGGTCCGCAAGATCGGCGTACTGGGCGCGGGTCTGATGGGCGCGGGCATCGCCTACGTCACCACCAACAAGGCGCGGGTTCCGGTGCGGCTCAAGGACAAGGAGCCGGCCGGGCTGAATCGTGGCCTGGCCTACATCGACCGGCTGATTCAAAAGCGCGTGCAGCGACGCTCGGTCACGCCGTTCGACGCCGGCCGGGAACGGCATCGCGTCACCCCCACCCTGGATTTCTCCGGCTTCCACAACGTGGACCTGGTCATCGAGGCGGTGTTCGAGGACCTCAAGCTCAAGCATCAAATGATCGCCGACGTGGAAGCGAATTGCCCGCTGACCACCATTTTCGCCACCAACACCTCCTCGATTCCCATCGCCCAGATCGCCGAGGCGGCGCAACGGCCGGAAAACGTTATCGGGATGCACTACTTCTCGCCGGTGGAGAAGATGCCGCTGCTGGAAATCATCGCCACCCCGAAAACCGCGCCGGAGGTCATCGCCACCACGGTCGAATTCGGCCGCCAGCAGGGCAAGACCGTGATCGTGGTCCAGGACGGGGCCGGGTTCTACGTCAACCGCATCCTTGCTCCGTACATGAACGAGGCGGGCTACCTGCTGGCCGAGGGCGTGGCGGTGGACGCCATCGACCAGGCGCTGGTGCAGTTCGGCTTCCCGGTCGGGCCATTCACGCTGCTGGATGAAGTCGGCATCGATGTCGGCTCCAAGGTCGGGCCGATCCTGTACGACGCCTTCGGCGAGCGGATGAAACCGGCGGGTGTCGCCGACCAGTTGCTGGCCGACGGTCGTTACGGCCGCAAGAGCAGGAAGGGCTTCTACCTTTACGAAGGCGTCAAGAAAGGTGAGAAACGGGTGGACAAGACCGTCTACGGCGTCCTCGGCGTGAGCGGCGACAACATATTGGACGCGAACGAGATCGTCGAGCGTTGCGTGCTGATGATGCTCAACGAAGCGGCGCGGTGCTGGGACGAAGGGTTGATTCGCGGCCCGCGCGACGGTGACATCGGCGCGGTGTTCGGCATCGGCTTCCCGCCGTTCCTCGGCGGCCCGTTCCGCTATGCCGATAGCTTGGGCATTCCCGAGTTGATGGTGAAGCTGGAGCAGTATCGCCAGCGGCTGGGCGAGCGCTTCGCCCCGGCGGCGATTCTGTCGCGCATGGCGAAGGAAAAGCGGACCTTCCACGCGGATTGATCGTCGCCGCGACCCTCCCTCTTCGCAGGGGGGAGGGTGTGGGGCACAATGGTCTCGGGCCACCGAACCGCCGAGGCAGCGCCATGAATCCGCAACTCAAATCTCGCTTGACCCCCGAAGACTATCTCGCCATCGAACGCGGCGCCGAGTTCAAGAGCGAATATTTCAACGGCGAAATTTTCGCCATGGCGGGCGCCAGCAGAGCGCATAACGCCATCGTTCTCAACATCGGTTCCGAAATCCGGCAACACCTAAAACACCGCCCCTGTAAAGCCTACGTCAACGACCTGCGGGTCAAGGTCAGCCCGACCGGCTTGTACACCTACCCGGACCTGGTGGTGGTCTGCGGCAAGGAGCAATTCGAAGACGCCCATCTCGATACCCTGCTGAACCCGACACTCATCATCGAGGTATTGTCGGACTCGACCGAAGCCTATGATCGAGGCCGTAAGTTCGAGCATTACCGTCATCTGGACTTGCTGGTCGAATACGTGCTGATCGCCCAACACCGGCCCCATGTCGAATCCTTCCGGCGGCAACCGGATCAGCATTGGCTACTCACCGAATGCAACGGCCTGAACGGGACGCTGCGGTTGCAATCCATCGACTGCGATCTGGCGCTGGCGGAGGTCTACGACAAGGTGGAGCTTGGCGAGGATGCGCTGGATTGAACGAATGTTTTCCACCAGGGCGCGCTTGCCCGGTTTTCGAATGCGCCTTCAGGCGCGGTTGAAAAAATACGCCAGCGCATCCCGCAACCGCGCCTCCTCGGCGGCCAGACCGGCGTGTTCGAAATGGCCGGCTTGCAGCACGAACAGTTCCCGGTGACCGGCCAGCGCGTTGTAAATGGCGAACTGGCCGGGCGTCGGCACCGCCGGGTCGAAGCGGGCGGCGGCGACGTGCATCGGGATGCGCAGATGCCGGACCGCGACCGCCGCGTCGAAATAGCGCAGCGTCTCCAATGCCCGTCCGGTCCGCCGCTGATAGGCCCGCACCGCCTCGCCGCTGCCGACGCAGGGACAGTTCAGCCGCAAGGGATGATGGCCGAAGCTGGGCACGTTCAAATGGGCGCGGTGAAAGCGTTCGTCCCACGGCAGGGCCAATGCCCCTACCCCGCCGCCGAAGCTGATGCCCAGATACTCCAACCGCCGCGCCGCCATCGGAAACAGCTCCAGCAAGGCCGAGGCGGCGCACCACACGGTATCCGCCGCGCAGCCGCCAAGGATGTAAGTCTCGCGCTGGCGAATTCCGTGCAGCACATGGCGGAGGGGATTACTGGAAAGGTCCTGACGGGCGCTGCGGGAGATACCGCGCGCGCAGGGAAACAACAGCGCCGCGCGCTCAAACGGCAGATGAAAATCCGGCCCCTCCCGTCCGCCGTAACCGTGGCCGACGATCACACCGCGCTCGATGGGCCGATCGCGAGGCCGGGTCAGCCAGCCGCCGATCCGGGCCCCATCCACCGAAGTGAACGCCATCTCGAATACCTGGGTTCGCGGTTGCGGACTGGCGATTTCTCGCACTATCGGCGCAGCCGTTATCTGGCGGGCCTGGGCGTGGAGATCACGCCAGAACGGCGCGAAATCTTCCGGCTCTTCCGGCGCGGCGACCGCCAACAGCGCATCGAGATCGTGGCCGTGGCAGGGATCGAATGGATAATCGTGGAGGAACATGACGCGATCGGGAGCTAAACTTGGGTCACAGTGTGATAACAGGCATTTTATGTCGTTCGCGGCTTGGAGACTGCTTCAAGCTTGGGTTAGACTCAAAAAGTAGCAGTCCCGGCAAGATGTAACGTCGTATGTTGGAATTCACTAAGCATTCACGAGGAGTGATTCATGCCGAAGAAAAAAGAGCCGACCGAAACCTCGGTCAAGAAAGCACCCAGCAAGACCACCAAGAAGGTTGAAGGCGCGGCCCCGGCGCAAAAGACAATGTCGCTGCCGGTGGAACCCGCCAAGCCCGCGCCGGCGCCCGCCAAGGCCGAAAAACCTGTCGCGCCCGCCCCCGCCAAGGCAGAACCCGCGCCGGCGCCCATCAAGGCAGAACCCGCGCCGGCGCCCGTCAAGGCTGAAAAACCCGCCGCGCCGGCGCCCGCCAAGGCCGAGAAACCCGCCGCGCCGGCCAAGGTCGAAAAGCCCGCCGCGCCCGCCAAGGCCGAGAAACCCGCCGCGCCCGCCAAGGCCGAGAAACCCGCCGGGTCCGAATCGGTGGTCACCGTCGTGGTCGCCAAATACGACGTCGGCCATGGTAACAACATGTTCATTCGCGGCGAAGGCGCCAGCCTCAATTGGGAATCCGGCATCCAGATGGAAAACGCCGGCAACGACGTGTGGGTGTGGACGACGAACGAACTGAAGGAAGGCGCCGTGTCGTTCAAGTTCCTGATCAACGACGTGGGTTGGTCCGCCGGCGACAACATGGCCGCCCCGGCGGGCGAAACCACCACGCTCTATCCCGCTTTTTGACCCATGCTGACCGGGGGGCGCCAGCCATCGAAAAACCGATGGTCAGGCGTCGCCCGGCCCGCTACGCGCTTTCCCGCCGCAACCGCTCGAACTCCCGCCGCGAGCGGGTCACGCAATCCTCAATGGCCACGCCGGCGAAGTAATTGCCGGTCAGCGCCAGGCGATTCCCAGCCAGCGCCCGATCCACGGCGTTCACCCAGTCGTCATGCCCGACCCGCAACGCGGGTAATCGGTTGATCCGACTCGCCACGTTCCTGGCGTCGAAGGCGTCGCGCGGCGCGTTCAACACCTGGGCGATGCGGTTCAGTTTTCCCTCCTCGTCCAACGCGCCGGACCGGAAATGGAAGGTAAATCCCCGATGGCGGGCGTCCGGCGCGGTATCGCGCGACACCACCGAATAGAACGTTTCGTTCCGGCCGATCAATCCCGCCACGAGCGGCAACGACACTCGATCGGCGGGCAGCGCCACGCCGACCGATTCCACCGTGGCGGTTCGAATCCGCGCCAGAGCGGCGGCCAGTTCCGGGAACTCCGCCCGCAACAACTCGGCCGCGACCGCCGCCGGCGTCGCCAGGCACAGAGCGCGGGCGACGTACTCGCCCTGATCGGTGCGGACCCGGAAATCCTCGCCCGCGCGCCAGACCTCCCGCGCCGCCTGATCAAATTCGACGGGAATATCCGATTGCCCGGCCAGAATATCCGCGACGGTTTGCAACCCACCGGGCAGGGTAAAGCCGCGCGGCACGTCCTTGCGGCGGGGCCGGGGCCGAAACAGGCAGTCGGCGGGAAACTCGGCGGCCGGCTGGCAAATCACCGCGTCGAAGGCTGGCTCGAACACCGCCGCGTAATTGCGCGGGCCAACGAGGCGGCCGTAGTACTCGGCGACGCCGCGCCCGGCTTTTTGCAGCCCCAACAGCCGGAACGGCGCCAGCAGCAGTTCCGAAAAATACAATTGGGAAGGAATGCTCCTGACCGCCCCGTCGGCGAACAGCCGAAAGCCAACCTTGGCGCGAGGTTGCAGCCGGTCGAGCGCCCGAACCGACTCCAGAATGGCCAACAGGTTGCCGTAGGAGTTGAAGCCACTGTGCGCGCCCAGTTCCAGCCAGAACCCGTCCAGCGCTCCACCGAAGCGATGCGAGCACAGACAACCGCCCGGCTGGTGGTCTCCCTCCAGGACCAGAACGCGCCAGCCCGCGCGGGCGGCGTCATGAGCCATGCTCAGGCCGCTGATGCCGGCGCCGATAATCAACAGATCGTGGTCGGCCATGACGAATCCCTTGGAGTGACGACAGGCGGCGATTCTCGACAAGGGCGGCGGAACGGTCAAGTCAGCCAAACCGTGCTAGGTTCGCCGGCCCGATTTTGCCTAGGCTTGAAGGGCTTACTACTCCAACCTCAAAGGAAGCGCCATGAACATCACCTCCTATTTCGCCAAGGACCTGTTCCAGGGCAAGACCGTCTTCATCACCGGCGGCAGCAGCGGCATCAATCTCGGCATCGCCCGCAATTTCGCGGCGGTCGGCGCCAATCTGGGCATCGTCGGCCGGTCGCAGGAAAAACTGGACGCGGCGGGCACGGAACTGCGGGCGCTTGGCGCGCGGGTCTCGACTCATTCCGCCGACGTGCGCGACTATCCGGCGCTGGAAGGCGCGATGCAACGCTGCCGCGAGGAACTGGGGCCGATTCACACCCTGGTGTGTGGCGCGGCGGGCAATTTCCCTCTCGCCGCCGAACAGATCAGCCCCAACGGCTTCAAGTCGGTGCTCGACATCGACCTGCTCGGCAGCTTCCACACCTGCCGGGCGGCGTTCGCGCAACTGAAGGAAACCCAGGGCAACATCATCTTCATCTCGGCGGGCCAAGCGTTCATGCCGTATGCGTTCCAGGCGCACGTCGGCGCGGCCAAGGCCGGCATCGACAACATGATGCGCAATCTGGCGCTGGAATGGGGCCGATTCGGCATTCGTTGCAACAGCATCGCGCCCGGCCCGATCGAGGGCACCGAGGGCGTGCGCCGGTTGGTGCCGGCGGGTAGCGCCGACAAGCTGAAGCGGATGATCCCGCTGGGCCGCTTCGGCACGCCGGACGACATCGGGCAGCTCAGCGTGTTCCTGGCCTCGCCGCTGGCGGCCTACGTCACCGGGACGCTGATCGTCGCCGACGGCGGCCAGAATCTGCCCGGCTCCGGGGCGTGGACGCAGATGGTGCTGGCGGAGATGGCGAAGGCGAAAGGTTAATACCAATTCTGAATAGGTTTTCGTCATTCCCGCGAATGCGGGAATCCAGGCAGCCGCTGAAAAACTGGATACCCGCTTTCGCGGGTATGACGAACAGTGTGGTTTTTGATCTGAAAAAGATAAAACCTATCGGGAAACAGTATAAGCGTACCCGTGGCGCGGGTTTCCAACCCGCGTTCTCCTCCTGGGTTGGAATCCGGTAGTCTGGACAGAACGAACGAGGGGAATGATCATGTTCGTCATTCCTCCCCACCCTGATCAGCAAAGTCTCTCGCGGAGAAACCGAATGCGGAGCGAATTACCGGATTTCATTCGCTGTGGCCGGGCGCTGTGCGGCGACCTGGCCCAGGCGGAACGGCGCGAATGGTGGTTGGCGAACGGGCTGGGCGGTTACGCCGCCGGCACCGTGGCCGGCGCCCTGACCCGGCGTTATCACGGTCTGCTGATCGCGCCGACGCGGCCACCGCTGGAGCGCCGGCTGATCTTCGCCAAGGCCGACGCCACCCTGGTGGACGACGACGAGCGGGACATTCCGCTGTTCAGCAACCGCTGGGCCGGCGGCGTGGTGCATCCGGCGGGGCATGTCCATCTGGAGTCGTTCCGGCTGGATGGACGGATGCCGGTCTGGCGTTTCGCGGTGGGCGACATCGCGCTGGAACAACGCATCTGGCTGGAACCGGGCGCGAATACCACCTACGTCGCCTGGCGGCTGATGACGGCGAGCGCGGGCCACGACCTGCGCTTGCAAGTCCGTTTGCTGGTGAACGACCGCGATCATCATGCCCGTACCCGGATGGACGACTTCCAGCCGGTGCTGGAGGCGCCCGATCCGGCGCTGCGGCGGGTTCGGACCCCGGACTTTACCCTGCGCTTGTGGGCGGTGGGCGGCGCCATCGCGGACGACGTGAGCTGGTTCGAAAATTTCGACCTGCCGGTGGAGCACGAGCGCGGCCTGGCGCACCGTGACCATCATCTCAGCCTGGGCAAAGCGGTGCTGACGCTGCAACCCGGCGTCTGGACCGGCGTGGTCGCCAGCTTGCACGAGGACGTTTCCCTGGATTTCGCGGCGGCGCTACGGCGGTTTCTGGATCGCGACGCGGAACTATTGACCCAAGCCGAGGCGCATGTGCCGGAACTGCGGGCCGCGCCGGACTGGGTGCGGCAACTGGCGCTGGCGGCCGACAGCTTCCTGTTTGCCCGGCCGCTGCCCGACCTGCCGGAGGGCGAGTCGGTGATCGCTGGTTACCCCTGGTTCGGCGACTGGGGCCGCGACACCATGATCGCCCTGCCGGGACTGACCCTGGCCACCGGGCGCAGCGAGACCGCCCGCCGCATCCTGCTGACTTTCGCCCGCTTCGCCGACCGGGGCATGTTGCCCAACCTGTTTCCCGCCGCCGACGAACCGCTGGCCTACAACACCGCCGACGCCGCGCTGTGGTACGTCGAGGCGTGGCGGGCCTACGTGGAGGCCAGCGCCGATACCGAAACCCTGGCCGAGGTATTCGCGGTCTTGCAGGAAATCATCGCCTGGCACACCGCCGGAACCCGCTACGGCATCGGATTGGACGAGGCCGACGGTTTGCTGCGCGCCGGCGAACCTGGAACCCAACTGACCTGGATGGACGCCAAGGTCGACGACTGGGTGGTGACGCCGCGCGTCGGCAAGCCGGTCGAGATCAACGCACTCTGGTACAACGCGCTGCGGAGCGTGGCCGGATTCGCCCGCCAACTCGGTCGGTCCCCGGCGTTTTACGACGATCTGGCCGACCGGGCCCGGCAGGGTTTTCATCGCTTCGTCAAACCGGACGGCGAGGGATTGTTCGACGTGCTGGACGGCCCCGACGGTGACGACGCCCGCATCCGGCCGAACCAGATTCTCGCCATCAGTTTGCGCCACAGCCCGCTCGACCCCGCGACCCAGCGGGCGGTGGTACAGGTGTGCGGGCGGGAACTGCTGACTTCCTACGGCCTGCGTTCGCTGGCGCCGCGCCATCCCGAATTTCGGCCCTACTACCATGGCGATGTCCGGGAACGGGACGGCGGCTATCATCAGGGGCCGGTCTGGGCCTGGCTGCTGGGCCATTACGCCTTGGCCGACTATCGGGTTCACGGTCAGGCGGCGGCGGCGCAAGCCTGGCTGGAACCGATCCGCGATCATCTGCTGGATGCCGGTCTGGGCACGGTCAGCGAGATTTTCGACGGTGCGCCGCCGCATCTTCCCCGTGGCACGCCGGCGCAGGCCTGGTCGGTGGCCTGCGTGCTGGAAGCCTGGCAACGGCTGGAACGGCTCAAGGGCAAGACCGGTCCCCCACCGTCGACGACGGGCTGAAACCCGCCTCAACAGCGGGCGGCGGGCGCGGGGCGCGCGAAAAAACGAATCTCGTCGCTCAGCCGCTGCGGGTCCTGGCAGGCATGGAACGCCCACCGTCCGAGCTGGCCCCAGTAATTCACCGCGCTGACCCAGCGCCGCGCCGCCTGATGCTTGGCCCGGTCCCGCTCGCGTTCCTCGCCCTTGATTTCCAGCAACAGCGTCACCTCGTTGCTCAAGCGCACGACGAAATCGGGAAAATAGGCGTGGACGACGCCGAGATATTCGTAGGGAATCGAGAGTTCCAGATGGTCGTTGCGGGCGTAACCGGCGACGAGATCGCGCGCCTGCTCCAGCCGAAACACCGCCGCTTGTTCCCAGGAATCGGTGTCGGCGACCACCTGATTGACGTGGCTGCGAATGGTCGGCACGCACGGCCGGGTGGTCTTGAAATTCACCTCGGCGGTCGAACCGATGGGTTTGTAACGATTCAACCGGGGCAATAACGGCGGTTCGCCGCTGGCCGCGTCCGGTTCGATGGCGGCGGTCAGCCGCTCGACGATCCGCCGCACGTAGATTTCCAGGCCCAGTTCGCAGGGATGGCAACCCCGGAAATCCACCTTGCGGGCGATGTATGCATCCACGATGCGGTAGACCTGCGGAAAGAGTTGATGCCGCCCTTGCAGCTTGAGCTTCGGCGTCGCGCCTTCGATGCCTTCGGTCAGGGCGGCGGTCACCAGCCGGGCGATTTCGAACTGGATCGTCTGCGGGTGGTTGTTGGCGTAATAGGCTTCCCGATCCTGGGTCGCGGTGTCGAAGCCGCCAGCCACGGACGGAGCGCCGACCTGATAGCCGACCTGCGGTTTGACGAAAACCGCCGTGGGCGTCGCGTCGGGCGCCAGCACCAGTTTTTCGATGCTCGCGACATCGGCCCGGATCGCGTTCTGGCGCAGCGCGAAGGCGTAACCTTCGACGATGGGAAAGCGGATTTCGTAATGTCGGCGGGCGTCGTCGGCGTGGACATGGTTCTTCGGCTTGTCCTCCGGCGCGGCGGCGGACGTGGAACGGCCCCGAAACGGAATCACCGAGAACGGCACGCCGTAAACGTCCACGTATTCCTCGGTCAGCAAGCCGGTGGCGGGATCGACGGCGTAATCCATCCGCCGCAAGCCGCGCCCGACCACCTGCTCGCACAGCAACTGGCTGCCGAAGGCGCGCAGACCCAGAATGTGGGTGACGTTGCTGGCGTCCCAGCCCTCGGTGAGCATCTGCACCGACACCACGCAGCGCACCTGCTCGCCCGGCTGGCCCGGCTTGCCGACCGTGTCCACGATCCGCCGCAGCGTCTCCGCCGCGTCCTGGCGGGAGGTTTTGGCGTCTTCCGACTCGGCCTCGGCCAGCAGCTTGGAATCGATGCGCAGCGTCGGCCGGAAACCCTCGCGGTTGGCAAACAGTTCGGGGAACAGTTGGCCGGCGCCGAAGGTGGTTCGGGCCTTGGATTTCTTCTTTCCGGTTTCCTCGTCGTCGTCGTTCTGGTCGACGACCTCCATCGTTTCCTCGCCGGAGAGGTTCCGGTAGAACAATTCGGCGATGGCGGTGTTGTCGGCGACGATGATGAGAACCGGCGGAATGTGCTCCTGTCCCGGCCTGGCGGCTTGCAGGTACTCGAAGCGCTCCTTCCACTGGCTCGCCAGCGTGATCAATGCGTCTTGAGCTTCGCGCCACACTACGTCGGGCTTGGGCTTGCCGCCTGGCAGCTTTTCGCCCGGCTGGAGATTGGCGACGATGGCTTGCCACAGGCGGAAAAATTTCGGCTCGGGCCGACCGGTGGTGTCGGAAACCGGCAAGCGGGGAATCTTGACGATGCCCGATTCAATGGCGTCCACCAGCCCGAAATCGGCCACCAGCCAGGGAAAGGGCGAGCCTTCGATGGCGCCGCTGCCGGCCAGATAGAACGGCGTGGCGGACAGATCGACCACGAACCGGATGCCGCACGCCCGGTTGATCCGATCCAGCCCGGCGATCCAGACGGTGGCTTCCTCGCGCTCGGCTTTTTCCTCGGCGGACAGTTTTTCGTTTCCCGCCAGCAGCTTCGGGCGATAGGCGTGGTGCGCTTCGTCGTTGAGCACCATGAGCGGCGCGCGGTCGTACAAATCGCCCAGCACCCGCCGGGCGAAGGCGTCGACGCTCTCTTCGCCCTTGCCCACCACCGCGTAGCTCTTGCCGCTTTCGACGTGCGGACCTTCCGGGGCGAACTTGTGCCAATTGCCGATCAATACCCTGCCCTTCTTCAACTCCGGCACGAGCGGCGTGGGCACCAAGTCGAAGATCTGGTAGTAGCTGTCCTCGCGGTCGGTGCGCAACACCTGCAAGCGTTCGTGGATGGTCAGATTGGGGCAGACCACCAGCGCGGCGTGGGGAAAACGGTCGTCGCCGGGCGCGCGGCCCCGGTTGCAGAAGGCCCAGGCGATCAGCATCGCCATGACCACGGTCTTGCCGCTGCCAGTCGCCATCTTGCAGCCGTAGCGCCGCAGTGGGAGCAGACCGGCTTCGTTCGGTAAATCCACCAGCGTCGGGAACACCTTGGGTTCCCGCTCCCGCACGAACGAGGGTTTGCCGCCTTCGGTCAGCGCCATGAAATCGTCCGGCGACAGTTTGGGCTTGAAGCCGGGGTTCTTGCCGGCGGCGAGAACTTCGTTGAGGTAGATGACCGTTTCCACCGCTTCGCGCTGGCAGAAGAACAGGCGGCGGGGTCGGTCGACGCGGGACCAGTGCGCCAGCAGTTGCCGGGTGACGGGCGTAGCGTTGCGGTAGTTCGTCTCGCGCCAGCGCTTCACGTCCTCGCGCAGCAGGTTGACCAGCGGCAGATCGTCGCGCTCCTCCTCGGCCAATAGCGCCAGTTGCGCCGAGCCGGTGCGCTGGGTTTTGTACCAGTACGACGCCGGGCGGCGGCCGGCTTCCTGGCGCGCATCGCCGGTTTGCGTGTCGTAGACCCAGTGCCGGTCGGGTTCCGCGAACGGACTGCACAGGATCGGTTTGGCGACCGGCTGGATGGGGATTTCGGTTTGATTGGGCGTGTTGGAAGCGCGATGTAAATGTCGCATGTCAGTTTAACAAAAGTTCGGAATCATCATGGTTGTGGGAACCAATCGGTTTCCGGGACGCTGGAGAACACTTCACCCAGGATTTGTGCTTTTCCGGCGATATCCGGGTGTGGTCGCCGATGTTGCGGTTTTTCCGTCGCGTCGTCGAGCAGGAGTAAGATAACTTCCACTTGCCGGTTAGGCGGAAGTTGCGGCAACTCGGACAGTTTGCCCGTTTGATCGGTCTTCAAAATAACCCGCTGCGCAAGCATTGCTCTTACCTCATTCAATTTCGGTCGTATTATTCGATACTGTCTTTTCAATGACTTGGATTTTGAGGCAGCTTCGGACTTCCAACCGATTCTTCCAAAGCACCGCGAACCATCGCCGCCAGTGCTGGCAAATCCTCGCGCACGGTCTTCCAGACAATCGCCAAATCGACCTGAAAATAACCGTGAGTCAGTGCATTGCGCATCCCGTAGATACCCGCCCAGGGAATATCGGGACGAGTTGCGGCAAATTCGGGAAAACGTCGTCGCACACTTTGCGCCGCCTCGCCGATGATTTCCAGATTACGAATTACTGCGTCTTGTTTTTCCGGGTTATCGAAAAAAGCCGCTTCATCAACCTCTGCCAAATACCTTTCAATTCTTTCGATGGCTTTCAGTACATGAGCAAGATAGTCTTGTAAGCGCAGTTCCGCCGGACTCATAGCGGACGCGCCTCGGCGATGATTCGGCTCCGCCAGGATTCCGGTAGCGCCGCCGGCGTGACCACATCGACCCGAACGCCGAGCAGTTCGCTGACTTCCACTTGGACACCACCGATGTCGAGCAAAGTCGTTTCCGGCGTGGGGTCTACCAGCAGGTCCAGATCGCTATCTTCTCGATCTTCCCCACGTAGCACCGATCCAAACACTCGGACATTGCGCACTCGATGGCGGGCGAGAATGGCTTTGATGGCTTCCCGATGAGATTGCAGCAACAATGACGGACGCATGTTTCTCTCCGTAACCGTTTCAATATTGTCCGGCTTCATCCAGCCGATGCACCCGCATGACCTCGTTGCCGCGCGGGTCGATGACCTTGATTGCCACCCTTCGGTTCGGGCCGGCGGCGAAGGGCAGCGACACGGCGCCGGACAACGCGGCGAAGGCGGATTCGTCCACCACGGTTTTGAGGGCGCGGGCGAGTTTGTCCCAGGCGCTTTTGTCGGGGAAGAAGGCTTGGGTGATGCAGAAGGTCCGGCCGTCGTAGTCGGAATCGACGAACCAGGCCGCGACCTTGTCGATGCGGGTGGCGAGAATGGCGTTGTCTACCGGGTTGTAGATGTCCACGCCTTCCAGGGTGACGGTGAACAGACCGTCGGGCGTTTGCTCAAGCCGGGTGCGCGGGCTGCCGAACACGGTGAACAGTTGAGCGTTGGGCGTGTCCTTGAGCAGTCCGCCCATGTTCACGTCGGGGCGAATGTGGGCGAGGTGGCAACGCACTTGCGGGTTGGGGTCGTCCTGCACCAGCGCTTGCGCGGCGGCGTCGAAGGAAAAGCCGGCGACGACCAAATCTTCGTACACCCGCCGGCGATGGGCCTGGGTCAGGGCGTTTTCTACCTGCCACGCCGTCACGGGGCCGAATTCCGGGCCGATAGTGACGGCGACCTGGCGCGGCGGGCCGCCGTCGTTGGACCATTCGCCCTCGGCGTGCAGGAAGTCCTCGCCGATGGGCGACAGGCGGGCGAACGCGGCGGTTTTGTTGTTGGGGAAACGCACGCCGTCCTGCGCCAGCAGACGGATCATGCGGTCGAGAAAGGCTTCGGTGTTGGCCGCTTCCTCCCTTCTCCCGCTATCGAACCCTTCCAGCTCATCCGCCACGCTGTCGATGGGCGAATCGTCGTGCAAGTTTTGCTCGGCGGGCATCACCGCTTCGACCGTGAACGGGCCGGACACCCGCACCACGTTGCGCCGAATGCCCGGTTTGTCTACAAGTTCTTCGTTGTCGGCATTGGCGGCGATGGCGGCGTTGATTTCGTCCATCTTGGCCCGCCACGCAGCGCGGTAATCGGTCAGTGCGGTTTGCAATGCTTCCGGCCAGTCGGGATCGGCGTCGAACGGCACTTCCCATTCGTACCAGCCGACAAAGCGAGCATCGACGGTCAGTTTGACTTTGGGATCGCGGTGGGCGGGCGGCAGCAGCCAGCGGCGGCGGTCGGCTTCGGTGACGGCTTTCTTGCCTGCGGTTTTTTCCTTGATGGCGAGCTTGGCGGCGAGTTTTGTTCGCAGACCCTCACCCCGCGCTCCGCGCTCCCCTCTCC
>CALGOO010000203.1 GCA_937960715.1 uncultured Candidatus Competibacteraceae bacterium | reverse complement strand
TGCATGTTGCCGGCGCCGTAGTGCTTGCGGACGTAGGGGCAGTCGTGGTTGGTCCATTCCAGCACCACGGTTTTACCCCGGTAATCCGCCAGCCGATGGGTCTGGCCCTGGGTATCCACCCCCGTGAAGTCGGGCGCTGGCTCGCCCGCGCGCGGCGCGGCCACCGCACTGCCGGCATCGAGGACGAAAGCGATCAGGACGAAACGCAGGAAGGGTTGCAACATGGTTTTTCTCCACGGTTTCAAAGTGATTGCAGGGCTTGGGCGACGATGCCTTCGGTGAGCAACTGGGGCAGCACGACCGGTGTTTCGCTCCCCGGCGCATACCACAGATACAGCGGAACGCCGCTCCGCCCGTGGCGTTCCAGTTGGCGGGCGATAACCGGGTCGCGCCGTGTCCAGTCCGCCACGAGGTAGGCCACGGCCCGGTCGGCGAACAATCGCCGGGTGTTTTCGGTGGCCAGAGCCACCCGCTCGTTGACCTGGCAGGTGATGCACCAGGCCGCGGTGAAGTTGACGAACACCGGGCGTCCCGCCGCCGTGAGTTCCCGCACTCGCGGTTCGGACCAGGCCAGGCGCTCCGGGTCGGCGCGGGCGGGCGCGGCGGCCTCCGGCCCGGCGACAGGGCGCAGGAGCAGCAGCACAACGACGGTCAGGGCAGCCCCCAGCAGGCCGAGACGCCAGCCCCGGAGCGGCCACTGCCCGTACAGCCAGGCGGCTAGGGCCACCGCCACCAGACCGGCCAGGGCCGCCCCGTAGGTGCGGGCGTCGGTCTGCTGGCTCAGCACCCACAGCAGCCAGGCGGCGGTGGCGTACAGCGGGAACGCCAGCGCCTGCTGGAAGGTTTTCATCCAGGGTCCCGGTTTGGGCAGCCACCGGACCTGGGCCGGCCAGAGGCTCAGCAGCACCACGGGCAGCGCGAAGCCGACCCCGAGCGCCAGGAACACCGCGAGCGCCTCCCCGGCCGGGCGGGTGATGGCGAAGCCCAGGGCCGTCCCCATGAAGGGGGCGGTGCACGGACTGGCCACCACGGCGGCCAAAACGCCGGTGGCGAAGGTATTGAACAATCCGCTGCCGGCGGTCAGGGATTGGCCTGCTGCCATCAGCCCCGCCCCCACCGCGAACACCCCCGACAGGTTGAGGCCCACCAGCAGCATGAGGTAGGCCAGCAGCGCGACCAGGACGGGGGACTGGAGTTGGAAGCCCCAGCCCAGGGAAGCGCCGCCCGCCCGCAACAGCAGCAGGACCGCCGCCAGGGCCAGGAAACTGAGCAGGATGCCCGCGCCATAGCTCAGGCCGTGCCCGGCCCGGCGCCGGTGATTCGCCCCGGCTTCGCGGACGAAGCCCAGCACCTTGATGCCCAGCACGGGCAGAACGCAGGGCATCGCGTTCAGAATCAGGCCGCCCAGGAAAGCGAAGCCCAGCGCCGCCATCAAGCCCAAGGGTTCGCTGGCCCCGGTCGCCGCCGGCTGCGCTTCCAGCCGTACCGCATAGCCCCGACGGGCCGGCGCGCCGCCGTCCCGTGTTTCCACCACCACCAACCCGTCCAGCGGGGCAGCGCCGGCGGGAAGCAGATCGCCGGCGGGCACGCGGAGTGTCAGACCGGCGGCGGTTTGCCGGCTTTGCGCGCCGCTGGGGTCCACCGGCCCCCACTCGTAGGCGGCAAACCAGACCTCGGCGCGGTCGTCCACCGCCAAACCGGGCGCTTCCAGGGTGATTGTCCGGGCATCACCCGCCAGGCGATAGCGGCCCGTTACGCGGTCGGCTTCGGGCCATTGCGCTCGGGCGGCGGCGAACAGGCGTTGCGTTGCGGGATCCTCGACCGTGGGGCTGCCGGGATGAGGCAGTTCGACAGTGAAACGCCCAGATTCGGGAATGCACTCCACCCGGCAAACCAGCCATTCGGCATCGGCGGCGAGCGTGACCGGGCCGGCGGGCAGCGGGCCTTCGGGTACCCGGACCGGCGCGAGCAACATCACAGCCCCTTCATAACCGTAGTTGGTCAGCGGCCCGACCGGGATGCGTTGGGGAACCGGCCAGTGAAGGTCGCCGGCGGCCCAGCCTTCGGGCAGCGTCCAGCGGATGACCGGGGCCGCGCCCGAGGCGCCGGGATTGCGCCAGTACACATGCCAATGCGGAATCAATTCGAAGCGCAGCCCGAGCCACAGGGTTTGCCCCGGCGTGGCCTGGGACCGCTCGCTCAGCAGCATCACCGTGGCGTGTGCGGTCGAAACCGTCGCCGCACCGTGGGCGGACGGGGCTGCCAGCGCCAGGAACCAGAGACACAGGAATAACGGGAAACAGCCTGCTTTCATAAGATTCGTGTCTTTCCCCGCTCGGAACCGGCAACGGCCCTGGTCAAGATCGCTCACCTCTGTGCAACAATGGTTCTCGTAGGACATGGCGACGAGTCGTATGGGTAGATCCTTATTGGATGCACGAATGCCCGCCCGGTTTCCAGCGCGCGAAGAGTCGGGCGATCATCAAGACTCGTATCATACGCACGCCGCCGGGAGCAGCGCCGCCATCTCCCCTCGTTTGCGCGCCCCTCGTTTGCGCGCCCCCCGTCAGCCCGCCACGAGCGCGCGCACGTCCGCGAGCAGGGCGTCCACGCTGGCGTGCAGGGTGTCCCAGCCGCACATGAAGCGCGCGCCGCCAGCGCCGATGAAGGTGTAGAAACGCCAGCCGCGTTCGCGCAGGCCAGCGAGCGCTGCAGGCGGCAACTCGCAGAACACGCCGTTGGCCTCGACCGGGAACATCAGCCGCGCCCCCGGCACGGCCTGCAGCCCGACCGCCAGGCGCTGCGCCATCGCGTTGGCGTGGCGGGCGTGGCGCAGCCAGGCGCCGTCTTCGAGGATGCCGAGCCAGGGCGCCGACAGGAAGCGCATCTTCGAGGCGAGCTGGCCGGCCTGCTTGCAGCGGTAGGCGAAGTCCTCGGACAGGCGGCGGTCGAAGAACACCACCGCCTCGCCCACCGGCAGGCCCATCTTGGCGCCGCCGAAGCACAGCACATCCACTCCGACCTTCCAGGTGAGCTCCGCCGGCGCCACGTCGAGCGAGGCCACCGCGTGGGCGAAACGCGCGCCATCCATGTGCACCCGCAGGCCGTGTTCGCACGCGCAGGTAGAAATCGCCGCCACCTCTTCCGGCCGGTAAACGGTGCCGACCTCGGTGCTCTGCGTCAGCGTCACCACGCGCGGCTTGGGGTAGTGAATGTCGCTGCGGCGGGAGATCACTTCCAGCACCGCCGCCGGGGTGAGCTTGCCGCCGACGCCCGGCGCCGGCAGCAGCTTGGAACCGTTGGAGAAGAACTCCGGCCCGCCGCATTCGTCGGTCTCGACGTGGGCCAGTTCATGACACACCACGCTGTGGTAGCTCTGGCACAGTGCGGCGAGCGCGAGCGAGTTGGCGGCGGTGCCGTTGAACACAAAATAGACATCACAGTCGGTCTCGAACAGCGCGCGCAGACGGTCTGATACCCGGCGCGTCCAGTCGTCCTCGCCGTAGGCGGGGGCGTGGCCAGCGTTGGCCGCCACGAAGGCCGTCATGGCCTCCGGGCAGATGCCGGCGTAGTTGTCGCTGGCAAAATGTTGCATGTAATCAAGCAAGCTCCAGGTTCAGGGGTTCGCCGGTTGCAGCGGCGCAGCCGGCGGCGGTGAGCACCACATCGGTGGAGGAGTTCAGCGCGGTTTCAGCCGAGTCCTGTACGACGCTGATGACGAAGCCGATCGCCACGACCTGCATCGCCACGTCGGTCGCGATGCCAAACAGCGCCGTAGCCATCGGGATCAGCAGCAGCGAGCCGCCGGCCACGCCCGACACGCCGGCGGCGGCGAACGCGGAGACGATGCACAGCAGCAGCGCGGTCGGGATGTCCACCTGGATGCCGAGGGTGTGGGCGGCGGCAAGCGTCATCACCGAGATCGTGATCGCCGCGCCGGCCATGTTGACCGTGGCGCCCAGCGGGATGGAAATCGAGTAGGTGTCCTCGTGCAGGCCCATGCGCTTGCACAGTGCCATGTTGACGGGGATGTTGGCCGCCGAGCTGCGGGTGAAGAAGGCGGTCACCGCACTTTCGCGCAGGCAGGTGAACACCAGCGGATAGGGGTTGCTGCGGATCTTCCAGAACACGATCAGCGGGTTCACCACCAGCGCGACGAACAGCATGCAGCCGACGATGACGAGCAGCAGGCGGCCGTAGCCGAGCAGCGCATCGAGGCCGGAGTCGCCCAGCGTGCCGGCCACCAGGCCGAAGATGCCCAGCGGCGCGAAGCGGATGACGGCATGGACGATGCTGGTGACCGCATCGGCCAGGTCGTTCAGCATGGCCCGCGTTGCGGCATTGGCGTGGCGCAGGACCAGGCCGAGGCCGATCGCCCAGGCCAGGATGCCGATGAAGTTGGCTTCCATCAGGGCCTTGACCGGGTTGGTGACAGCGCTCAGCAGCAGATTCTTGAGCACCACGAGGATGCCGCCCGGCGGGGTGCCGGCGACCTCGGGGGCGTTGAGCACCAGCGTCGTGGGAAAGGTGAAACTGGCGATGACGGCCACCAGCGCGGCGGCCAGCGTGCTGATCACATAGAGAATCAGGATGGGGCGGATGTGGGTGGGCTGGCCATGCTGGTGGCTGGCGATGGAAGCCATCACCAGTACGAAGACCAGGATCGGCGCGACGGACTTGAGGCCAGCGATGAATAGATCGCCCAGTATCGCGACCGCTTTGGTCGCCTCGGGTGCGGCCATGGCTAGGATGATGCCCAGGACGAGGCCGATCGCGATCTGGGAAATGAGGCTCAGGCGCATCAGGCGCTGGAGAACCGTGGGAGCTTCAATGGTCGTTTCAGTGGTCATCAGTGTGTCTCCTTTGGGGTTGGTGGGTTGGATCAAGGGGTACCCGTCAGGGGCTTCAGCAGAGCGCACCGGTAGCGCGTTCAGCATTCGGGGAAGCTGACGGCGAGGCCGCCACGCGAGGTTTCCTTGTACTTGTCGAGCATGTCACGGCCGGTGTCGCGCATGGTGCGGATCACCTGGTCGAGCGAGATCGCGTGGGCGCCGTCGCCGTGCAGAGCGAGCTGGGCGGCGTTGATCGCCTTGACCGAAGCCATCGCGTTGCGCTCGATGCAGGGCACCTGCACCAGGCCGCCGACCGGGTCGCAGGTCAGGCCGAGGTTGTGCTCGAGGCCGATCTCGGACGCATTCTCGACTTGCTCCGGCGTGCCGCCCAGCACTTCGGCGAGACCGGCGGCGGCCATCGCGCAGGCGGAACCGACCTCACCCTGGCAACCGACCTCGGCCCCGGAAATCGAGGCGTTCTTCTTGCACAGCACGCCGACCGCTGCCGCAGCCAGCAGGAAGCTGTCCACGTCGCGCGCGCTGCTGCCGGGCATGAACTCCATGTAATAGTGCAGCACCGCCGGGATGATGCCCGCCGCGCCGTTGGTCGGCGCGGTGACGACCCGGCCGCCGCCGGCGTTTTCCTCGTTGACGGCGAGCGCGTACAGGTTGACCCAGTCGAGCGCCACCATCGTGGCGCTGATCAGATTGCGGCCAGCGGCGCGTTCACTGAGCTTGCGGTACAGCGCCGGCGCGCGGCGGCGCACGCTCAGTCCGCCGGGCAACACGCCTTCCTGGGTGATGCCGCGCTCGACGCAGCCGCGCATCACGTCCCAGATGCGCTGCAGCGCCGCCCGCGTGTCCGCCTCGCTGCGCCAGACGCTTTCGTTGGCCAACATCAGCTCGCTGATGCGCAGGTCGTGGCGGCGGCACCGATCGAGCAGTTCAGCGCCGGTCTCGAAGGGATAGGGCAGCACGACCTCGGCCTCGGCGGTCGCGCCCGACTGGGCCTGCGCCTCGTCCACGACGAAGCCGCCGCCGACCGAGTAGTAGGTATTCTCGTACACCACGCCCGCCTCGCCATGGGCGGTCAGGCGCATCGCATTGGGATGGTAGGGCAGGCTCAACGGCAGCAGACGGAGGTCGCGCGCCCAGTCGAAGAGCACGGCCACCGCACCGGCCAGCGGCAGGCTACCGTCGCCCCGCACCGCATCCACTGCGCCCACGAGAAAATCCGGGTCCACCTCATCCGGCCGCGCGCCCATCAGCCCCGCGACCACCGCGCGGTCGGTACCGTGGCCAATGCCGGTCGCTGACAGCGAACCGTACAGTTTCACTTCGATGCGGCGCACCTTCGACAGCAGCCCCTGCTGCCGCAACGTGGCGGCAAAATCATGGGCGGCGCGCATCGGCCCGACGGTATGCGAGCTGGAAGGCCCGATGCCGATCTTGAACAAATCGAGGACGCTGATGGCCATGGGTGGCTCCGGTTGAGATCGGGTGTTGATTTAATGAATCTAACTGTGAAAATACTGATCGCTGCATCGTTGCATTTTCCAGTGGCGGATAACGCCGATCAATCGATAGTTTTTCACCAAGACTTTAGAATCACTAAATCATGAGTCCCGTCGCGCCCTCGCAGGCCCATGCTCGGCTGAGAGTGTTCCTCGCCGCCGCCCATCATCTTTCCTTCACCCGCGCGGGTGAGGAGCTGCACATCACCACCGGCGCCGTGAGCCAGCAGATGAAGCTGCTGGAGAACTGGCTCGGACAACGCCTCTTTCGCCGCCTGCCGCGCCGCATCGAACTCACCGACGCGGGCAACCGCCTGCTCGCCGCGGCCGACCCCGCCTATGCGGCGGTGGACCTGATGATCGGCCACCTGCGCAGCGGTGCGCTGAGCGGCGTGGTGCGCGTGCGCACCCTGCCGTCGTTCCTCGCGACCTGGCTGGTGCCACGGCTGCCCAAGCTGATGCGGCGGTTCCCGCAGCTCGAACTGCAGTTGGAGGCGGAGGACAGCGCGCGTTCGCTGCGCGAAGGCGAGTTCGACCTCGCCATCGATCTCAACGACGGCAGCTACCCCGGTTTCCAGAGCACGGTGTTGCTGGAGGAGGAGATCTTTCCGGTGTGCTCGCCGCGCCTGCTCGAAGGTCGCCCACCGCTCGATTCGCCGGATGACCTGTGCCACTACCCGCTGCTGCACGACATGACCGCCTGGCGCGGTAGCGCGCCCTACGCGGAATGGGAACGTTACCTGAAGGCGATCGGCGCCCCGCAGGTCGAGGTGCGACGCGGCTACATGCTCAACCGCAACCACATCACGATGCAGTGCGCGATCGCCGGCATGGGCGTGGCGATCGCGCGCCGCACGCTGATCACCGACGAACTCGACAGCGGCCGGCTGGTGGCGCCCTTCCACCAGGCGGTGCACACCGGCAAGCGCTACTGCCTGGTGTATTTCGCCGGCTCGCTCGCCGATCCGCGCGTAGCCGCGGTACATGACTGGATCGCGGCCGAGGCGCGCGGCGCGCAGGCAGCGGACACGCTGGAACCCCACGCCGTACCCGCCGATGGCGCATGATGCGCCGGACGTGGCGCCACCCCGCTCCTTGCCCAAACCGGATGAAGCGGCTAACACATTGTCCTCAATACAGGACAAGACTTATAACCTTATAATTATAGCACTACCCATTATATTTAGGACGTTTTACAATTGAGTTTAAACGGTTACGAGGCACGGGGAATGGCGATGGCTTACAGCGAGGATTTACGAGGAAAGGCGATGGAAGCGCTCGCGCGGGGGGAACGGCCGAGCCGGGTGGCGCGGTTTTTGGGGATCAGCCGCAACACGCTCAACCTCTGGCGGCAACGGCAGGCTCAAACGGGATCGTGCGCGGCCAAACGCGGCTACCAGCAAGGCCACGGGGCCAAGATCACCGACTGGGAGGCGTTTCGGTGTTTTGCGGAGGCGCACGGTGGTCAAACGCTGGCGGAGATGGCAGCGCTACGCGGGGTGGGACGAACGACGATTCAGCGGGGCCTCAACAAGCTCGGCTTCACCCGTAAAAAAAGAGCTATGGCTATCGCGAGCGCGACGAGGCGGCGCGCGAAGTCTTTCGCACCGACACCGCCGCGCTCAATCCCGCTGCCCTGATCTACGTGGACGAAGCGGGCATTGATAACCGCGCAGACTACCCGTGGGGCTGGTCGGCCAGAGGCCAGCGATTCCTGGCCCTCAAATCGGGGCATCGTCGACAACGGATCAGCTTCATCGCCGCGTTGCGTGATCGGGACTTGATAGCCCCCATGACCTTTGAAGGCACTGGCGACCACACGGTCTTCATCGCCTGGCTCCAACACATGCTGATCCCTCAGCTACAACCCGGCCAAACCGTCACCCTCGATAATGCCCGATTTCATCAATCCCCCCAGATCACCGCTAGCCTCAGCACCGCCGGTTGTCATTTGCGCTATCTGCCCGCCTACTCGCCTGATCTGAACCCTATCGAACACCGCTGGGCCTCGCTTAAAAATACCATCCGCAAAAATATCCCTCGCTATCCTTCCTTGCAGGAAGCCATTGATGCTGCTTTTATTGAAAAGTCCTAATCTTAATGGGTAATGCTATAAAAACGTTAAGACAGGCGTTATTTGCAGGTACTCCCATGAAGGCCACCGCCAACGACCCCATCCACAAACTCAAAGCGGTGCTGGCCGCACATTGGCCTTGGCACGGCGCCCGGATCGGTGTTCTCGCGCAGTGCCTGCTGGCCCTGCTCAAGGGGCGCAGCGTCAACCTGGCCGAGCTGGCCACCGGTTTCGGGGGACAGGCCCACGTGGCTTCTCACTACAAGCGTTTGCAAGGCTTCTTCCGTTCTGTCGAGCTAAACCCAGACCACTGGGCGCAGCTGTTGGTGCGCCTGGTCCCGGTCGGCGATGGCCCGTGGCGGCTGACAATGGATCGCACCCACTGGAAGTTTGGCCCGGTGGACATCCACTTCCTGGTGCTCGGCATCGCCTAGCGGGGTATCGCCCTCCCGCTGTTTTGGAGCGTCCTGGGCAAGGCGGGCCACTCCAGCACCGCCGAGCGCATCGCCTTGATGGAGCGATTCCTCGCCGTCTTGGGCGTCGGGCGGGTCGCCGTGCTGCTGGCCGACCGCGAATTCGTGGGCGAGACGGGGTTGCGGTGGCTGCAAGCCCAACGCATTTCCTTCCACCAACGGATCACATGCGACACCCTCGTCCCCAACCATTGGAATCGAATGATGCGTATTGACGCGCTCCTGGGCTCGCTCAAACCCGGCCAGACGCACCTGCCGCCGGGGCGGCGTCCGGTCTGGGGCTGCTTCGTCCACTTCTCGGCGGCGTAAACAGCTCGGCCAACAGCCCTAATCCAGCCTCTCAACTGGCAAATTTTCGATGGTGACGCCTGGAAAATTTTGCGTGGTGATTGACAGACGAGCCTCCTCAATCCTCTTCAATCCTCCTTAGCGGCGCCCGCTCACCCATCGCCGGATTAACGACGGCCGGACTTGCTGGGTAGTGCCCCAAGAAATTCTTCCATAAGAAGTCAAACTGAAGAGACTTTTGA
>CALGOO010000202.1 GCA_937960715.1 uncultured Candidatus Competibacteraceae bacterium | reverse complement strand
CGCACCTTCACCGCCACCACCTGGTTGCTGGTGTTGGTCACCCCCAGCAGGGTGGCCCAGCCCCCCCGCACCGTGTAGTAGGGGAAGATCAGCGCCTGCCCCAGGTTGTTGGCGGCCACGCTCACCGCCCCCGCCGTCGGCGCCAGGCTCAGCCCGCCCAGCCCCACGCCCACCGCCAACGCCACTCGCTTCATCGTGCCAGTCATCGGGTCATTCCCCCTCTAGTCAATCGGACAGGTAAGCTCCAGTATCATCGGATCATCAAACCTGCCATCCAGTATATCCCAGATTCTCTGAACCTTTAACGGCCCTGCAACACGGCCTGCACAGCGGATTCGTCGAATTTCGCATCGGCGCCGGGCATGTAGCTGGTGGCTTGTTTACGCAACCGCTCTTGGTTGTAGGTCTGGCGCAGGCGCTCTTCGAGACCGGCCTGCACTTCCTCGAAGCTTTGCGGTCGCGCCGGCTCTCGACCCAGCAGCTTGATGAGGTGAAACCCGTACTGGGTCTTCACCTCGCCGCTCACTTGGCCCGGTTCCAGGGCGAGCAGGGCGTCGGCGAACGGCGCGACCAGTTGCTCGCGCCTCAACCAACCCTCCAGTTCGCCGCCCTGAGCGGCGCTTGCGGTATCCTCGGACTCAACCTTGGCCAAAGCCGCGAAATCCTCACCGGCCTTGATGCGAGCCTGCAATTGCTCGATCCGTTGCCGTTGGGGGTCCCGTTCGCAGTCGCAACTGACTTTCTTCAGGATGTGCGCGACCCTATACCGGTCCGGCAATTGAAACTCGTCGCGGCGGGTGGCGTAGTGTTCGCGCGCCAGCGCCGTGATATCGGGCGGTTCGATCTGCTTCTCGGCTTGTTCGCGCACGGCTTCGGACAACGTCCGCCGCTGTACCGCCATCAGGCGGGCCTGGGTCAGGGGCGTCCGATCCAAACCCAGCCGTTCGGCTTCGGCGACCAGGCGCTTGCCCAGATAAATCTGGCGTAGCAGGTTCTTGAGCCGGTCCGGCGTGGCCAGCGCCTCCATCCGTTCGGAACCGGTCAGCAACAGCAATTCCTGTTGCAGGTCCTGGCCGGTGACCACGATGCCTTCAGCACTCAGTAAAATTCGTTGGTCTTCGCCCGCGGCCCATGCCGACGGCGCGGCCAGCAGCGAAAACAATATCCCGATCATGAAAAAACGCACGGTCGTCATGGCAAAAGACTCTTGAAAGCGGTGGGGAATCTCTCATCCGCTGGTGGACTGCGCCAAAAGTCTTGACTGTCTTGTTCCCACGCTCCAGCGTGGAATGCCAGTTGGGCCGTTCCAGCGGCCCGCGACGCCGGAGCATCGCCGGGAGCGAGGCTCCCGTGCTGGAGCGTGGGAGCCAGGCATGACCTGTCAAAATTTATGCGGCAATCCACGAGTGGGAGAGGAGATTGAAGTTGGGTTTTTCGGCGACAACGAAAAGGCCCGCGCCGAAACGCGGGCCTGGAGTCAAACGACAACGCTGGTTAAATCAGCGTGGGATATCCGCCAAGCAACGCACCTTAAGGCGGCGACACTGGACCATTGGTGGGATAACCAGGGTTGCCGATAGTCATGGTGGAGGGGCTAACATACGAATGATCGTACAAGGCCGCCTCGCTCAGCAGCGCCGTGGCGGAGTCGTCTCGCGAGGTGATCGCAAAACCCACCACCGGTAGACCAAAATTCGATGCACCGGCGGGTATCGAGTTCAAGCCGACATTCATCCACCCGAACAGGAAGGGATCGGAGTAGTTGACGCTGGCGGCGATCGGCGAGTTCAGGATCAGACCCTGGTTGAAGGTCAGCACGTTGGTTTCATAGCACAACTGGGGCGAGGCGCCCGGCGAGAAGCCCAGTCCGGTGGACGCCCGTTCCTCGCGATCGCGCAGGGTCAGGGTGATCGCGTCGCAGGACGAACCGCGCCGGACAGGCGTGGTTGCGCTCGTGTCCACGAACATCTGGGTGAAGGGTACAGCCACGGCGGCGGTGCCCACAGGTGTCGCGTTGCAGCGTCCGGTGGGGCCAGGGCATGAGACGTTGTTACGCCCGGCGTAGCGGTTGCCAGCGTCGTTGTCGACGAAGAAGTTCTTGGTCGGGAAGGTCAGCACCCAGTCGGTGGCCGTCACCCAGCCGGCCGCCGGATTCGAACGCCGCGACCATTCGTTGATCACGTTGGTGCGCATGAGGGCCCCAGTGACCCCGGTGACACCGCCGATAATGATCGACAGCGCCCCTGGATCGGTCGCGGTGGGGGTCGGAATGAACTGGAAACCCGTTGAAGTCGTCGAGTTCAGAGACGGCTCGTGCCAGGAGTTGTTGAAGGGCACGGGGCCGACGCTGTCCAACTGCAAGGTCATCGCGCCGGTGTTGCGGAAGTTCTGCAACGCCACTGGCAGCCCCACCGCGTTGAAGCCCTTGGCGCCGTTGACCAGCGCGTAGGTGCCCTTGAGCGGTTGCAGCGGCAACGGCGCCGCCTGCGTACCGGTCGCGGGAATCTGCGCGTAGTTGCAGAATTCCCCGCGCAGGGTGTTCGAAACCCCGGCATTCGCGCTGGTCCCGGTCGGGCAGGGGCCGTAACTGCCCAGCGCGGCCGGGTTCTGGAACGCCGACACCAGCGCGGCGCAGCCCGGCGGCGTGCCGGTGGCGGCGCCGTGGATCGCGCCGGCGGCCAGTGGGTAGACCGCCGCCGGCGTGCCCGGCGAGGCCCCCATCATGATCATCTCGACGTAGCCCTCGCGCATCCGGTCCACGTCGGTCGGCCCGCCGTCCGCCGCCGAACCGACATACGACACCGGCGCCGGGAACGTCACTCCGGTCGCGCCCGTCCCCACGATGTTGCCCACCGTGCAACTGCTGTCCTCGGTCCGAATCACCGGCCCGTTCGGGCTGTCCGTCACCCACGCCGTCCACAGGTCATGCGGCGACAGGATGAGGTTGAAGTCGAACACGTCGCGCGAGTTGTAGGCCTCGCGGAACCGCACCTTCACCGCCACCACCTGGTTGCTGGTGTTGGTCACCCCAAACAGCGTGGTCCAGCCCCCCCGCACCGTGTAGTAGGGGAAGATCAACGCCTGCCCCAGGTTGTTCTTGGCCACGCTGACCGCCTGGGCCGACGGCACCAGGCTCAGGCCGCCCAGCGCCACCCCCACCGCCAACGCCAGTTGTTTCATCTTGCGATTCATCATGTCAACAGCTCCTAAGCGAACCAAACGAAAGAAACGGAACGACTCGGATAGTTCGAGCCCACTGCAAGCCCTAAAATCAGCTTTTCACCAGATACCACCATTGCCCGTCCACAAATACCCAAGGTTCCTGGACATAGGTCTGCATGTCAAGGGGCTTCTCGGCTTGCGGCTGATGATACACGAAATGGATGTTGATACCGACCGTCGCGGCGTCGCCACCCTTGAATTCCACATCAACCACTTCGACGCGCCGCCAAGCGACCTTATTGCCAAAACTGCTCCGGAAGGCATCCAGCGAGAACAGCTTGCGGTAGCTTGGAGATGTGAAGGAGTAAGCCGTCGCGAAATCCTTGCGAATCAACGCATCCCACTTGGCGGTGACACGCTGCTCCAGCAAGGCCCGCTGCGTTTGAGCCGCCTCGGCGGTTGGAGCGGCCTGGACGACATCAGCGGCCAAGGCGGACGCATTACCCATCGCCAGATACGCCAACAACATCATGCCTAGAAAACGTAACAGATTCACTACACACTCCTTGGGCTCATACAGAACCTTGGCTTCAATCTACAACAATCTTTTCAAATTTACAACTCTTTTCAAATTTACAACAAACATTGGAAAGTGACCACATTTCACCTTGGCATCAGCACGCTTCCCGGCTCATCGCCGAACCACTTTTTAAATTAACTATTTGATTTTAAAACAATTGACTTTTATATGACGCTTCTCCACCTAGGGTTCGCCGGGTTCACGGAGCGCGAACGGAGGGGAACAGGCCATATTCATCTTCCACGTCACCGTGCTGGGCGGGCGGGGTGCAAGCGGTTGGACACTCATTTAATTATAGTATAGGAACGCGGTTTCACGATTTTGAGGATTGTGTAACGCCCCTCTTCATCAAGGAAAAGAGGTATGGAAAATGAATTTTTTCAATGAGTTGGCGTGCTTGCTCTGTAAAAACGCTTTTGAGGCGGGTTGGGAGTGTGAACGTTTGCATCACGGGAAAGGGAAATTGGAGACCCGCTCGGCCAAAAGTGGTATAAAAATACTTTTAACCATTCGGCTCGGATTAAGAATTTCGACAGGTTTTTCCTTATGTCCAATTTGTCTGTAAATCGTCAGGCCATCCTGGTTCTTGGTATGCATCGTAGTGGAACATCGGCGTTGACCCGGGTCATCAACTTGCTGGGTTTTGGATTGCCGAGAACGCTGATTCCCCCCAGCCAATATAACGAGCGTGGTTTTTGGGAAACGCAGGCCTTGGCTGACTTCCACGACAAAGTCCTGGAATCGGTGGGTTCCTGTTGGCACGACTGGTCGAAATTCAATGCCAATTGGTACGGTTCGTTGGTATCGAATCCATTTCGGGAGAGATTGCAGCGGATCATTGAGTCCGAATTTGGAATGAATGATGCTTTCGTCGTCAAGGACCCACGAATTTGTCGATTTGTCCCTCTTTGGGTGGATGCCCTGCAATCGCTGCAAATCCAGCCCTACGCGGTGATTCCGATCCGTCACCCACTGGAGGTCGTGCATTCGCTACGGAAACGGGATCACTTTACCGATCAGAAATCATTACTGTTATGGTTACGGCATGTTCTCGACGCCGAAAGATTTTCCCGCAACCTGCCGCGCGCCTTTTGCGCCTATGAACATCTGTTGAGCGACTGGCATGGGACCATGGAGCGGATGGGAACGCAAATGGGAGTAGCTTGGACTCGGCTATCGATGGATAGCCGAATCGAAATCGAGGATTTTCTTTCGAGCAAGATACGGCATCATGTTTTCTCAAGTCAAGATTTGAGTGTGGAAAAAGACATTGGAAATTGGATTCGAGAAACCTGCCGGCTAGTTAATACACTGTATACGGACCCAAACGATGCGGTTGCGCAACAAGATTTGGATAAAATCAGGGAAAGTTTTGATGACGATTGCGCCACGCTTGGCGTCGCGATGCGTAGGGAGGAGCGGGAAGCCGAACAGCGGCGCGAGAAAATCATCGAATTGGATACGGCATTACAAGAACGAATCGCTGAAGTAGCCCGACTGGAAAGCGATTTAGCTGAAGCGCGGCAACGGGTGGCGGATTTAGGTACAGCGTCGGCGCGTCTTGAAATTGATCTGGGGGAAACGCGGCGATGGGGAGAGGAATCCATGGAGGCATTGAAGGAAAGAACAGCCGAAGCAGCGCGATTGCGAGATGATTTGGAAAGCGTGCGTCAGCAGACCGTCGTGTTGACTCGGGAAATCGATGATGTGCGGAGCAGCCTCTCCTGGCGAATGACCGCGCCAGTACGCGCGATCGGCTTCCAGTTTCCCTGGCTGGATCGTCAAATACACCAAGCCCAGGAATGGATGGAACGGCTAAAATCTTTTCGGTGGGGTGGAGCGGATCGGCCCAATCGCTCGCGGGTGCTTGATCCAGACGCCAAATCATCGCCATCGCGCCCATCGACTCCGGTGGATCCCTATGTGGCGTGGCTGCGAGTCAATCATTGGAATCCACGCTCGGAAAACGAGCTTTATCGCCGCCTGGCGATAGACCATTCACGGCTGCCGAAGATTTCGGTCGTCATGCCGGTTTACAATCCTCCCATTCGCTTCCTCACGCGCGCCGTTCAATCCTTGCGCCGTCAAATCTATACCCACTGGGAGCTTTGCATCGCCGATGACGCCAGCCGCGATGAGCAGGTCCGACCTTATCTGGAAGAGCTTGTGCGGGATTCTCGCATCACCGTTTGTTTCCGTGAGAAAAACGGCCATATCAGCGCGGCGACCAATAGCGCGGCAGCCCTGGCGACGGGCGACTTCATTCTGCTCATGGATCAGGATGACGAACTGGCGATCAACGCCTTGGCGGAAGTGGCGCTGGCGATCGCCGCTAATCCGGAAATCGACCTGCTTTATTCCGACTGCGACAAGATTGACGCTGAAGGAAATCGTTACGATCCGCATTTCAAGCCGGACTGGTCGCCGGAACTGCTGTTGTCCTACATGTATGCTGGACAGGTGCTGGTGATCCGCCGAAGTTTGTTCGAACGGATAGGTGGGATGCGACAAGGTTTCGAAGGATCGCAGGACCACGATCTTGCCCTGCGGGCGGGAGAAGCGGCCCGCCAGGTGGGTCATATTCCCGCCGTTCTCTATCATTGGCGCTGCTTTCGCGGATCGACAGCCTTTTCTGGCCATGAAAAGCCTTACAGTTTTACGGCGGGCCTGAAGGCGGTTCAGTCGGCGCTCGATCGTCGGGGCAGCCAGGGCCAGGCTTATCAACCGGATTGGGCGAAGCGGAATGGTAACGGCATCTATCATATCCGGTTCCCGGATACGGGTCCGTCCGTCACCCTGATTATTCCGACGCATAACCGAATCGATTTGCTGCGGCAGTGCCTGCAATCGTTGCGGCGGACGACCTATCGCAATTACCAGATCATGGTGGTCGATAACGAAAGCGATCAGGTCAAAGCACAGCGGTATTTGCGGCAGCTCAATCATGAAGTGGTTCGTATCCCTAATCAGCGCGGTAAAGGATTCAGTTTCAGTTACGTGATGAACGAGGCCGTGCGCCAGGCCAGGACCGACTACGTCCTTTTTTTGAACGACGACACGGAAGTGATTACCCCGGAATGGCTGTCCAGCATGGTGGGTTATGCGGAGCTTCCTGGGGTGGGGGCCGTGGGCGCCTTGTTGCGCTATAAGGATGGCAAGGTTCAACATGCCGGTGTCGTGCATGGCATGGATGGGCTGTGCGATCATGCGTTCAAACTGACCCGGCGGGGAGACAATGGCTACTTGTCCTACATCGCCATGGCGCGCAACTGCTCGGCGGTAACCGCGGCTTGCATGTTGACGCGCCGCCAGCTTTTTTTGGAAATGGGTGGATTTGACACCGATCAATTCGCGGTTGCCTACAATGATCCAGATTATTGTTATCGGTTGCGCGAGCGCGGCTACCGAGTGGTTTATACGCCCGACGCCGAGCTTTTTCATTTTGAAGGGCAGACCCGTGGCTTCAGCGACGAACCGCGAGAAATCGCGGCTTATCGCAAGCGATTCAAGACATTTGAGGACCCTTACCTGAATCCCAATCTATCGCGGGAAAACCCGTGCTTTGAAATCGCACCGCGTCGAATGCGGCGAGATTTTGGCCAGGCGTTACGGGTAGCGATGTTTACCCATAACCTGAACTGGGAAGGCGCACCCAAGCAAATGCAGGAGATCGCGGGATATCTCCACCGACAGGGTATGATTAAACCGTTGATTTTCTCCCCAAAGGATGGACCGTTGCGGGATCAATATGAAAAGCTGGGGATCAAGGTGCGAATATTCGCGCACCCGTTGATCAAACATCATACCTTACCCGGCTATCTGGAAGCACTTGGCCAAGTCGGTGAACTATTGGCTGATGAAGCCGTGGATGTGGTTTACGCCAATACATTGCATGGCTTCGTTGCGGTCGATGTGGCTCGCGAAGCGCGGCTACCATGCCTATGGGCCATTCACGAGAGCGAAGGTTGGCGGCATTACTTTGATTTCGTGCCACCCGCCCTTCGATCGCGTCCCATCGAGTGTTTTACTTATCCCTATCGGGTCATATTTGTCGCCAAGCAAACCCGACAAATTTACCGCGAACTTGACTGGTATCACAACTTTACGGTTATTCCCAACGGCCTGGAGCCGGGTTCGGTGGATTTGCCGAGCGAAGCGCAAAGACGAGCTGCCCGCCGTGCCTTGGGGCTGGGTGAAAATGATATCGGAGTGTTGTCGGTGGGGACCGTTTGCGAGCGCAAGCGGCAAGTGGATTTGATCGAAGCCGTCGCCCGGTTACATGAGGATGTATTCAAATCTTGCGCGGTGCGTTTCTTTATCGTCGGGGATCGGGATAATGAATACAGCAGTCGGATGCATAAGGTGATGGAGACGTTATCGCCAGAACGCCGTGAACGGCTAACCGTCCTGCTGGAAACGCCGGATGTCGTCGGTTTTTACCATGCTTGCGATATTTTCGTACTGACTTCCGGCATGGAAAGTTACCCGCGGGTGATTTTGGAGGCGATGTCGGCTGGACTGGCGATTCTCACCACGTCCGTGAATGGCGTAGTCGAACAGGTGCGCGAGGGAATCAACGCGGATTATTTCCCGGTTGGCGATATTCGCCAGTTGACCGCGCGCTTGACCACCCTGATTGAGGATCGCCAGCGCCGGGAAATTTATCGCACGGCGTCGCCGGTGGTGCTTCGGGGATTGACCGACCATGAGGAAATGGGAGCCAGCTATGCCAGGCTGTTTTACGAAGCCGCCGTGGCCAGCGTGCCCGATGCATAAATAACTTGATGGATATAGAACTATTTTCATTTCGGTGGACGAAACATGCTCCTGGATCCACAAAAAGATGCGAATTTGCTCCATCGAATCGAAGCAGCCTTGAACGAGCCTTACCTGATTGCTCATTTGGGCAAGCTGGAACGCGAATCCGCCGAGGGTCGGCTTGCCGTTGAGAACGCGGTGTTTCGCCGCTATAACCAGGCGATGGAGTATGCGGCGCCATGGGTCAACCGCGCCGCGCCGCTGGCGGGTTCCCGGATGGTCGAGATCGGTTGCGGACCCGGCTCCAGTACCGCCGCGTTCGCCCGCCTGGCTGGGTGGGTCGATGGCTACGATATCGAACCGGCTTCGGTGGAAGGTGCGCGCATTCGCGCCCGGCTGCTCGGACTGACGAATGTTGCGTGCCATGCCGTCGCTCCCGATCGATTGTTGAGCGAAATCCGCCGCCGCCACGGCGAGGGGCAGGTCGATCTGGTGTTGCTCTACGCGGTTCTCGAGCATTGCACGCCCGCCGAATGTTTGGAGACGATCCGAACAGGTTGGGATCTGCTGCGTCCCGGTGGCCATCTCGTGGTCATCGAAACCCCCAATCGATTTGGCTACATGGACGTTCACACCACCTTTCTGCCGTTTTTTCATTTGCTACCCGGTCCCATCGCGCTGCGGTATTACCACCGAACCCAACGTCGGCGCGTCGTCACCACCCTCGATGACGCCGCCCGCCGCTCCGAGCAGGAAGCCGAACTGGCTCGCATTCGACTCGGCACGGGAATCAGTTTCCATGAATTTCAAATCGGGCTTGGAATCGAGGATCTTGGAGCGGTGGTCGCGGCTGACGGTTACGAGCCCGAGATGTTGGCCTGGTTCCCGATCACGCTCGAGGAGCGCTTGCTACAGACCTTTTTCCTGGCGCGCGACGTTCCAGCTCCGATTGGCTTCGCCCGATTCGTGCTGAATGTGATCTTGCGCAAGCCTGCCGGCGCTCTGCCGACCGAGCCGCTGATCCCGCTGGCATCCCGAACGGAGTTTCTCGTCAACTATGCGGATGTCAAGGTGGATTCGCCGATGCGGCGCGCCCGGTTGTTACAGGAATTCGAGCGTCTTGGAAGGGCGGAATGGGTTATCTCGGGTAGCGATGCCGATTCGCTGGCGCTCGCGAACCAGCTCAGTATTGCTCCTGGAGCCGATCATCTTCAACTTCAGGCGACCGGTCACGATCCTTATCTGTATTTACCGCTAGTCGATTCGCCACTGCCAAGAGCGATCATGAAGATCGATATCGACGCACCGGGTCATTCCGTCTTGCAGGTTTTCCATACGACCAGCGAGCAACACGACTATGCGGAAGAACGCTCAGTTCGCGTGCCGATTTATCGCGGTCGCAATCTGCTTTTGGTAGAACTACCAACGGGTGTGGCTGGACGATTGCGCCTTGATCCAGGTGAGATACCGGGTGAATATCGTATTTACCGGATCGAATTGCGCCGGTGATGGTCGGCTTACGATGTAAGCTTTTCGAAAAGTATCGACGGATTCATAATGATGCAAGAAAACTCTCAAGCAAAAAATTACTGGGAAAATAATCCTAGAGCGGGTACCGCTAGCCAGTGGGTAAAGAATCCTGTCATTGCCGAAGCGATTTATAAGAAAATGTCTGATGGCCAGACGACAAGACATTGGCTGGCATGGCTGGTCGATGATTTTTTTGCCAATCGTAAATTTGAAAGAATGCTTTCAATTGGCTGCGGGATTGGTAACCATGAAATATTGATGGCCAGATTGGGATTGGCCAATCGAATCGATGCTTTCGATTTTTCGGAAGCCTCCTTGAGAATAGCCAGGGAAGAGGCTGATATTGCTGGGGTAAAGATTAATTTTTATCAGGACAATTTTAATGAGTTCAGTTTGGATAAGCATCAAAAATATGATTTGATATTTTGCTCCGGATCTCTCCATCATGTTAAGGAGATAGAGCGTTTATTGTCAATCGTCCGAGAGAACTTGGCGCCAGAGGGTTACTTCATTGTGAATGAATACGTGGGCGATTGTTATAATATCTATAACCGGCGTCAAGTTCAATTGATCAATCGCCTGTATGAGTGTTTCCCCGATAGTCTCAGGTCAGGCTTGATGGAGAAGCTGATTAACCCAACGATACAGCAAGTATTCGCTACCGATCCATCCGAGTCTGTCCGCTCAAAGCTCATTCTTCCACTGCTGGAAGCATTTTTCGATTTTGAAGTGTATCGACCTTATGGAGGAGGAATACTCCATCCACTGTATCCACTGTTGAATCACGATGAGCTAGCCAAGAGAGAGCCAAAGAGTGAAGCGATAATCAGGTTGCTACTTGAATTTGAGGCAATCTTGATGAGTCTACCAGGAGGGGTGGAATCGGATTTTTGCCTGTGTATTCTTCGACATAAAAAACAAGTCTGATTACTTTCAATCAGTATCCGGTCTCAAAAATTCATGGAGGAATGGATCATGTACTGGGATAAAAATGATGAAATTGTCGCCTTGCTCAAAAAACGATTGGATTAGCCGCGCGCGTCCCGAAACGGTTTCATTATGGATAATTTTATTGATTCCATTCTTTATCAACGGTCTATTTGTTTTTCGATACTCGGTCAATATTCCTTATTACGACGATTACGATGTCATTTTGAATTTCATGAATACATTTGTCCAAACCGAGACACCGATGGAGAAAGCTTCGCTATTGTTTCTTCAGCACAATGAACACCGTATAGTTTTTGATCGCATTATCACGATATGTTATTATTATCTGTTCGGTGAGGTTGATTTTAAATCGCTCATAGTATTTGGAAACCTTGGATGGGCGCTTACCGTGTCAATGCTGATGGTGTGCCTAAAAAAAAATTTAAATTCATTGTATTACTTAATTCCAATACCTTATTTTCTACTATCATTCAGCCACTGGGAAAACATGTTCTTCGCGATGGCGGCTATTCAAAATTACTGGTTTATTTTTTTTACCATCGCGTTCCTAATTTCCTTATCGAAAGACAAGGTGATCTTGTCTTGTGTGTTTTTTCTAATGGCGCTTTTCACTTCAGGTGGTGGAGTCGTTTTATATCCTCTTGGAAACCTCTTCCTGATTCTGCGAAAAAAATGGAAATTCTTCTTATTTTTTTTCACGGTATCGACTTGTTGCATTATTTTTTATTTTCATGGCTATTACAAGCCACCCTATCATCCCGGCATACTGGAAGTAGCGTTGAACCCATTTAGGGCAATGACCTACTTTCTGATATTTCTGGGAAATGTCGTTCCGCTGCAAACCAAATACTCAGCCTTGCCCATCGGTTTCCTATTATGTTCACTAGCCGCTTATCTTGTCCTTAAAAGGCACGATCATCTTTTTTGGAAATTAATCATATGTTTTGTCATCATGATCGCTTCGTTAACGACCATCACGCGCAGTGGCTTTGGGGTCGAACAAGCGGCAGCCTCAAGGTATTCATTATTTCCTCTTCTCGTCCTGATATCCATATATGTTTTAGCCATCTCTTCGAAAATGCCCAGGATGACCAGTATCTTTAGGAGTGTATTGTTTGGCGTCGTGGTGGGCGCGGTACTTTTTTGGGGCACCAGTTTTTTTCTTATCGAGCGCAATCATTACTTCTTGAGCATGAAGAATCAACGAGTTGCCAGTATTGCGGAATTCAACGATGGTAACAAGAATGATTTGTTATATCCAAATAAGGATCAGGCGGCTCAAATATTGTTGCTCGCGGAACAGAGGCGTATTTATGATTATCGAAGCCATATTGCCATAAAATCGAACCAAATGTGAGTTTATCGTGCTAAGCCAAAGGACGCTATATGCCGCCCAGCCCTAGGTGACTGACGCCACCTGCCTCAATCCCGGCTGCCCCCGCCAATAGCCATCGCAAGCGCCATGCGGCAAGTCGGCATTGAGCGCCCGCGCCGCTTCCACCGGATCGCGTTCCCCGCGCAGACAGGCGGCGAACGCTTCGATCACCGTTTCCGTACCTTCCGGTTGTGGGCTGACGCGCAGCACATCCACTTTCAATTCCCGCAATTCCGCCAACTCCGGCAACAGGTTGCAGGTCTGCGCCGATTGGGTCTGGATCCCGTTGATCGCCAGGAATGCCTGCCCCTCGCGCGTGCTCAAGGTCAAACCTTCCGGGTAATCGAGACAACGATACTGGCAATCGTCCTTGGGCAGGTTGTGATGCCGGGCGGTGAAGCAGCGGGCGGAATAAGCCAGCGGCAGGCGGCCGTAAACGAACACCTCGGTTTCCACCTGATCCGGCCGCTCGGCCTGAATCGCGGCCAGCGTCGTCCGCGACAACTCCACCGGCATCACCCACCGCTTGGCGCCCAACCCAGCCAGAAAGCGCAGGGTTCGACCGCTGTAGACGTTGATACCGGTCCCCAGCACGAAAGCGGCGCCCCTTTCGGACAGCAGCCGCACCGCGCCCATGTCGTTGGCTTCCACGGTAAAACGGCCGTTCTCGCACAAGCGACGCAGCGCCTTCAGTTCCGATTCCGCCTCCAGCAACGCCATCGTGGACAAGATGACTTCCTTGCCGGCGGCGATCAGTCGTTCGGCCAGTTCCAGCCACTCATCGGTATTGAAAGCGCGGCGTTTGGAGCAGACCGTTTCGCCGAGATAAACGACGTCCACCGGCACGGCGCTCGTCCGCTCGTAGAAATCGAGCAGCTTTTCCTTCGGCCAGTAGTACAGCACCGGCCCCAGCGCCAGTTTCGGCTGATGTTCGGTCATGATCGCCGCCCTCACTGCCACGTCCGGTGATAAGCGCCCAAGGTGGTCTGATGGCCTTCCGACACCTTGCCCAATTCCCGCTGCCATTCGGCCTTGGGGACGTAGGCGGCTGGATTGCGCCGGCAGGCGTCGATGGCCGCGCGCCAAACCTTGGTCACTTGGGTGACATAGGCCGGACTGCGCTGGCGACCCTCGATCTTGATCGCCGCGATACCCATCTCCTGCAACTCCGGCAACAACTCCAGCGTGTTCAAACTGGTCGGTTCCTCGATGGCGTAATAAATCTGATCGGCCACCTCGAACCGGCCCTTGCACAGGGTCGGATAACCGGCCGGCTCGCCCGGCGCGTAGCGGTCGATCAGCAATCCGCCCAGCCGAGTTTCCAGCCCGCGCGGCGTTTCCTCCCAGCGCACCGCCTTGGCCGGCGAACAGACGCCGCACA
>CALGOO010000201.1 GCA_937960715.1 uncultured Candidatus Competibacteraceae bacterium | reverse complement strand
TGATGATGTTCGCGCAGGCCAATTCCGAGCACTGCCGGCACAAGATCTTCAACGCCGATTGGATCGTGGACGGCGCGAAGCAAGACCACTCGCTGTTCGCCATGATCCGCCACACGCACGCCCGCCATCCCGACGGCGTGCTCTCGGCCTACAGCGACAACGCGGCGGTGATGACCGGCTTTGCCGCCGGGCGCTTTTTCCCCGACCCGGTCGATGGCCAGTATCGCTACCACCCGGAGGATGTTCACATCCTGATGAAGGTGGAGACGCACAACCACCCGACCGCGATTTCGCCCTTTCCCGGTGCGGCGACCGGCTCCGGAGGCGAGATCCGCGACGAGGGGGCGACCGGACGGGGCGCCAAGCCCAAGGCTGGGCTGTGCGGCTTTTCCGTGTCCAACCTGCGCATTCCCGATTTCGTCCAGCCCTGGGAGCTGGACTATGGCAAGCCGGGCCGCATCGCGGCGGCGCTGGACATCATGCTGGAAGGTCCCATCGGCGCGGCGGCCTTCAACAACGAATTTGGCCGCCCGAATCTGGCGGGCTATTTCCGCGCCTTCGAGCAGAACGGTCCCGACGGCCAGCGGCGCGGCTACCACAAGCCGATCATGATCGCGGGCGGCTTGGGCAACATTCGCGAACTGCACGTTCACAAGGCCGAATTGCCGCCGGGAACGGCCATCGTGGTGCTGGGCGGGCCGGCGATGCTGATCGGTCTGGGCGGCGGCGCGGCGTCCAGCATGGCGGCGGGCAGTTCCCACGAAGAATTGGATTTTGCCTCGGTGCAGCGCGGCAACCCGGAAATCCAGCGCCGCGCCCAGGAAGTGATCGACCGCTGCGTGGCGCTGGGCGCGAACAATCCCGTTTTGTCGATTCACGACGTGGGTGCGGGCGGCCTGTCCAACGCCGTGCCGGAGATCGTCCACGGCGCCAACCGGGGTGGTCGGTTCGAACTGCGCGAAGTGCCGAACGACGATCCCGGCATGTCGCCGATGCAAATCTGGTGCAACGAGGCGCAGGAACGCTATGTGCTGGCGATCGCCGCCGAGGGGTTGGAGGTTTTCAAAACGCTGTGTGAACGGGAGCGTTGCCCCTGCGCGGTCATCGGCGTTGCAACCAATGAACCGGCAGTGACGGTGACCGATCGGCAATTTGCCAATCGGCCGGTGGATTTGCCGATGAGCGTGCTGTTCGGCAAGCCGCCGAAAATGCGGCGCGATGTCTGCCATGAAGCCGTCGATCATCGGCCACTCGACTTGAACGGTATCAGTCTCACCGACGCCGTGGCGCGGGTGCTGCGGTTCCCGGCGGTGGCCGACAAGAGTTTCCTCATCACCATCGGCGACCGCACCGTGACCGGGCTGGTCTGCCGCGATCAGATGGTGGGACCCTGGCAGGTCCCGGTCAGCGATGTCGCGGTCACCATCACCAGCTTCGACACCTATACCGGCGAAGCCATGGCCATGGGCGAACGCACGCCGCTGGCGGTATTGAACGCGCCGGCTTCGGGGCGGATGGCGGTCGGCGAGGCGATCACCAACATCGCCGCCGCCCGGATCGAGAAGCTGGGCGATGTCAAGCTGTCGGCCAACTGGATGGCGGCGGCCGGTCATCCCGGCGAGGATGCCCGGCTGTTCGATACTGTCAAAGCCGTGGGAATGGAATTGTGCCCGGCACTGGGTATCGCCATCCCCGTTGGCAAGGATTCGCTGTCGATGAAAACGGTTTGGGAGCAGGACGGGGCCGGCAAGAGCGTGGTGGCGCCGCTGTCGCTGATCGTGTCCGCCTTCGCGCCGGTTCAGGATGCGCGCCGGACTTTGACCCCGCAATTGCGTACCGACCGGGGCGACACCGACCTGATTCTCATCGATCTCGGGCGCGGCAGGAATCGCCTGGGCGGTTCGGCCTTGGCCCAGGTGCATAACCAATGGGGCGACGCCGTTCCCGACGTGGACGCGCCGGACGACCTGAAGGCGTTCTTCGCCGTGATTCAGGAGCTTAACTTGGCTGGCCGGCTGCTGGCCTACCACGACCGTTCCGATGGCGGTCTGCTGGCGACGCTGGTGGAAATGATGTTCGCCGGCGGCTGCGGCGTGACGGCGCTGCTGGATGATCTGGACGATGAGGGTCCGCTGGCGGCGCTATTCGCCGAGGAACTGGGTGCGGTGCTGCAAGTGCGGGCGCTGGACCGTCCCGCCGTGCTGGCTCGGTTGGCCGCCGCCGGGTTGGGCGAGTGCAACCATGTGATCGGCGCTCCGAATGGCGAGGATCGACTGATTTTGCGCTATGCCGGCGAGGTCGTGTTCGCCGCCAGCCGCGTTGAATTGCGGCGGCTGTGGTCGGAAACCAGTTATCGAATGCAGGCGTTGCGTGATCACCCAGATTGCGCCCGCGAAGCGTTCGAGGCGGCGTGCGATCCGGCCGATCCGGGGCTGAACGTCCGGCTGACCTTCGATCCCGCCGAGGATATCGCCGCGCCGTTCCTGGCCACCTGCGCCCGGCCCCGGGTCGCGATCCTGCGCGAGCAGGGCGTCAATGGCCAGGTGGAAATGGCGGCGGCGTTCGACCGGGCCGGCTTCGCGGCGGTGGATGTCCACATGAGCGACCTCATCGCCGGGCGGATTTCGCTGGCCGACTTTCACGGCGTCGCCGCCTGCGGCGGCTTTTCCTACGGTGACGTGCTGGGTGCCGGCGAGGGCTGGGCCAAGTCCGTTCTATTCAATCCCCGCGCCCGCGACGAATTCGCCGCCTTCTTCGCCCGCCCGGACAGTTTTGGGTTGGGCGTCTGTAATGGCTGCCAAATGCTGTCCAACTTGCACGAACTGATTGCCGGGACGGAGTTGTGGCCGCGTTTCGTGCGTAATCGGGTGGAGCAGTTCGAGGCGCGGTTGAGCCTGGTGGAAGTGCTGCCGTCGCCATCGCTGTTCCTGCGCGGCATGGAAGGCTCACGCCTGCCCATCGCGGTCGCGCACGGCGAGGGTCGGGCGGAATTTCGCGATGACAGCGGACCGGGCGCGGCGCTGGCGGCTGGACTGGTGGCGCTGCGTTTCGTGGACCACTTCGGGCGGCCGGCGGAAACCTATCCGGCCAATCCCAACGGCTCGCCGGGCGGCATTACCGGCTTGTGCAGCCGCGACGGGCGCTTCACCATCCTGATGCCGCATCCGGAGCGGATGTTCCGCACGGTGCAACACTCCTGGCATCCCGACGGCTGGGGCGAGGATGGACCGTGGCTGCGGCTGTTCCGCAACGCCCGGCGGTGGTTGGGGTGATTGGCGAGCCGCGGGTAAAAAATGCCGAGAAACCGAGGGAACCGCATGAAATCATCCGATGTACAACCGCACGCCCCCGCGCGCATCGAGTCTCTAAGGGTGCGGAACTTCCGTGCGCTGCGCGAGGTGGAGTTCAAGGACCTGACGCCAATCACCGTGCTGCTCGGGCCTAACGGCAGTGGCAAGTCTACCGTGTTCGACGTGTTCGCGTTCCTGGCGGAGTGTTTCGAACTGGGGCTACGGCGCGCGTGGGACAAGCGCGGGCGAGCAAAGGAATTGAAAACGCGAGGTGGCGACGGGCCAGTGGTCGTCGAGATCAAGTACAAAGAGCCGCGATACCCGCTGATCACGTACCACTTGGCGGTCGACGAGCGCCGAGGCGGGCCGGTTGTCATTGAGGAGTGGCTCCAATGGCGTCGTGGACAGCGGGGTAAGCCATTCCGCTTCCTGGACTATCGGGAGGGGCAGGGCCGTGCCGTCAGTGGCGACTTGCCCGATGAGAAGGATCGGCGCATCGAAACCCCGCTGAAGTCACCGGACCTCCTTGCGGTGAACGCCTTGGGTCAATTTGCCGAGCATCCGCGCGTGGCCGCCCTGCGTGACTTTATTACCGGTTGGTATGTGTCGTACCTGTCGGCCGATGGCGCGCGCGGCCAGCCCGAGGCTGGGCCACAGGAGCGCCTGTCCAAGAGCGGCGACAACCTGGCCAACGTGATCCAGTACCTTGCCGAGCAGCATGGGGAGCGGCTGGAGCGCATCTTCGAGGTGCTCAGACGCCGCGTGCCGCGCATCGAGCGGGTGCTGGCCGATACGATGCCCGACGGTCGGCTGCTGCTGCAAATCAAGGACGCACCTTTCAGTCATCCGGTGCTGGCGCGTTTCGCCTCGGATGGCACGTTGAAGATGCTCGCTTACCTGGTGCTGCTCCACGACCCCGACCCGCCGCCTTTTATCGGCATTGAGGAGCCGGAAAACTTCCTGCATCCGCGCCTGTTGCCCGAGCTGACCGAAGAATGCCGCGCCGCGGTCGATGGCACGCAACTGCTGGTTACGACGCACTCGCCATTCTTCCTCAATGGTCTGCGGCCGAAAGAGGTTCGCGTGTTGTGGCGCGACGAGCAGGGCTACACTCAGACGCAGCGCGCGTGCGATCTGCCGGGGGTGCCCGAGTTCGTCGCGCATGGGGCGCTACTCGGACACCTGTGGATGGAGGGGCAACTCGGCGTGGGTGATCCTCTGGTCAACCAGGGCGCACCAACGCGGCCAAGGAAGGAGGATCGCTGATCATGGCAGCGAGCCATCTGGAGTTGCTGGTCGAAGAGCCGTCCATGGAGGCGTTCCTGCGCGCGTTGCTGCCCCGACTATTGCCGCGGGGCAGGACTTTCGAAATGCATGTCTTCCAGGGCAAGAGCGATCTGCTGGGCAAACTCGAAGCGCGACTTCGTGCTTACGCCACTTGGCTGCCTGCGGACTGGCGCATTGTGGTCGTCGTGGATCGCGATGATGACGACTGCCGGGATCTCAAGCTGCGTTTGGAAGACATAGCGCACCGAGCGGGACTGCGATCCAGAAGCCGCGCGGGCGGCTTGCCATGGCAGCTCGTCAACCGCATCGCCGTCGAAGAGCTGGAGGCTTGGTACTTCGCTGATTGGGAGGCTGTGAGGGCGGCTTATCCACGTGTGCCGGCGGGTATCCCCCATCGTCAGGGTTTCCGTGACCCCGATGCCATTGCGGGCGGCACCTGGGAGGCCTTCGAGCGGGTGATGCGGAAGTACGGGTACTTTAAGGGCCGACTTGCCAAGATCGAGGCGGCGCGTACCATTGGTGCTTGCGTCGATCCGGCACGAAGTCGCTCGCGCAGTTTCGCGGTGTTCCAACAGGCGCTTGCGGAAGCGGTCGCGTGACGTCCTTTGCCGAATTCATCGTCGAGGACGCTGCCCTCGCCAGGTTGAAGCCCTTCGGTCGGAAGATATGGGTGGTCCTATGGAACACACAAATAGCGGTACCCAATAACCCATGCGGCCAGTGGCCACTGGCCGCGCTTGTTCCGCAACGCCCGGCGGTGGGTGGGTTGAGCCGATTGCCCTGCCGTCAGCGTGGACGGTGGCCTAAACTTGGAAGGTCACTACCCAAAGCTTGAAGGAGAACAGCATGTCCAAAGCCATCCGCATCCACCAATACGGCGGTCCCGAGGCGCTGCGCTGGGAAGAAATCGAGGTTGGCGATCCCGGTCCCGGTCAGCTCCGGGTTCGTCATGGCGCCGTCGGACTGAACTACATTGACGTCTATCATCGCACCGGCCTGTATCCGTTGCCGGCGCTGCCCTGGACCCTGGGCATGGAAGGGGCGGGCCGGGTCGAGGCAGTGGGCGAGGGCGTGACCGAATTCAAGGTCGGCGACCGGGTGGCCTACGCCAGCCCGCCGGTCGGCGCTTACGCCGAGGTCCGGCTGATGCCCGCCGACC
>CALGOO010000200.1 GCA_937960715.1 uncultured Candidatus Competibacteraceae bacterium | reverse complement strand
GGGTGAAAACAGCCCGGACAGGTCACCTCGACCGGCTGGGCGCGGGTTTCTTCCGGTGGTTCGGTCATCCAACACACTCCCCATCAATTGTCATTATCCACATCCCATGGCATTTTCACGGCAGAAAACCTATAGAGAACAAGGGTAAAGATAAACGATCCCATGCCGCTTTTTAAGACATGGAGATGGTAAGCTTACCATTGAGTTGCCGAATCCCGCCCTGGCCGGGAATCTTGCCAGGAGGAGGCAGATCATGACCGTGCCCATCGTTTCCGTCCCGCCAGCGCCCACGGCGCCGAGAGCCGCCAGCGCGCCTTTGTCAAACTCTTCCCCCGAGATCGTTTATCCCGACAGCGACGGACAGCCCATGGCCGACAACACCCGGCAATTTGACTACATCGTCATGATTCAGGGTGGACTGGCCGCGCTGTTCGCCGGCCGGCCCGACGTGTTCGTGGCGGGTGATCTATTGTGGTATCCGGTCGAGGGGAGCAACACGATTCGGGCCGCGCCGGATGCGATGGCGGTCTTTGGCCGCCCGCCCGGTTATCGGGGTTCCTACAAGCAATGGTGCGAAGACGGCCTGGCGCCCCAGGTGGCGTTCGAAGTGTTGTCGCCCGGCAACACCCGCGCCGAAATGACCCGCAAGCGTCAGTTTTACGAGCGATACGGCGTCGAGGAATACTACGAATACGACCCGGATCGGGGCCAGTTGCGAGGTTGGCTGCGTCGGAAGGATCGGCTGGAACCCATTGCCAGGATGGAGAACTGGGTCAGCCCGAAGCTGGGCGTCCGTTTCACCCTGGAAGGCGTGGATTTGGTGCTCTACCGGCCCGATGGCCGGCGTTTCGAGAACTTCGTGGAACTGGAACAACGCGCCGAGGCCGAACGCCAGCGAGCCGAAACCGAACGCCAGCGGGCCGAAACCGAACGCCAGCGTGGCCGCGAGGAGGGTCTGCAACAGGCGCTCGAACGGTTGACCGCTTCGGGAATTGCCGAGGATCAGGCCCGGCGCCTGCTCGGGTTGGAGTAGCGGCGGTTCGATGGCTGGGCGAGCGCCGCTACCGGAAAGTTCGCAAAATCGCCTGGGTTTCCGCCGCCGCCATCCGCGGCCCCAGGCGGGTCACCAGCTCGGCCGATGCCGTCGAAGCCAGCACCCCGGCGCGGCGGTGGTCCCAGCCCCGTCCCCGACCGTAGAGGAAAGCCCCGGCGAACATGTCCCCGGCGCCGACCGTGTCCACGGCGTCCACCGGGACCGGATCGATGTCGATCAGCGTCCGACCATCCCAAATCAGCGCGCCCCTGGAACCCCGCGTGATCACGAATTCCTGGCTGACCGTCTTCAGGTAGGCGACCGTACCGCCCAAATCCGCCGCGCCCGCCATATCCCTGGCCTCGTCCTCGTTGGCGAACAGCAGGTCCACGCCCGAGCCGATCATCTCCAGCAACCCCGCCTTGAAATGCCGAACCATGTTGGGGTCGGACAGGGAAATGGCGGTCTTGACCCCGGACCCCTCGGCAATCCGCTTGGCCGCGATGCACGCCTGGCGAGCGGTGTCCGAGGTCACCAGATAGCCTTCCATGTAAAAATAGGCCGAGTCGCGCAGGGCGTCCTCGACCAGTTCCCTGGTGGACAGGTCGCCACTGATCCCCAGGAAGGTGCAGAGGGTGCGGTCGCTGTCCGGCGTGACCAGCACCACGCACCGGCCGGTGTGGCCCGGTTCCCTCTCGGTATGGTGATTGGTGTCCACCCCGCCCTCGATCAGGTCCTTCATGTAAAAATGGCCGAGATCGTCTCCCGCCACCTTGCAGGAATAGAAGCTGTTCCCGCCAAACTGGCGAACCGCGATCATTGAATTGGCCGCCGATCCACCCGAACCGCGCTGATGAGGATACGCGGCCAGATGATCCATCATCCGCAACTGGCATTCCTCGTCCACCAGGGTCATTACGCCCTTTTCGATGCCCAGCGCCTTCAAATCGGCGGCCTCGACCTCGTACTCCATATCCACCAGCGCATTGCCAATCCCGTAAACGTCGTATTTGGCCATCGTGCCCCCTTCTATCGAGCGATCAAGAAATTGTGTAAGCGTTCAGACCCTCCCTGGTCCCAGCACGGCGATGGGTTTCGCTACGCTCAACCCATCCTACGAAAAAAATGAGTTGTAGTTGTAGGATGGGTTGAGCGTAGCGAAACCCATCAATACGGGGCGAAACCGCCAGGGGATCTGAACGGTTACGAAATTTTCTGAATCACGGATTCAGCGGATCACTGAATTCCACGGAAAATCCGTGCCATCCGCGTCATCAGTGACAATCCGTGATTCAAACCGTATTAATCATTAATCGAATTCGCGATTCTTTCCGTGTTTCCCGTGGACCGCCGCCGCAATCGCTGTGCCCAGTTGTTCGATGTCACCGTCGCCATCGGTTGTCAGCGGATTTTCGTCGGCTCCTGGCGGCTCGTCGTACTGAAGTTGCCGCTCCAGCACCTCGACATCGGCCTCGGCGGCATCGTCGCCGCGTGCCCGCCGCGCCGCGACCCGCGCCCGCAACGTATCGGGATCGGCGACGCAGTCGAGCAGAATGAACGGCACGCCCCGCCGATCGGCCAGTTTGCGGAAGGGTTGCCGGTGCGCGCGTTTCATGAAGGTGGCGTCCACCAGCACCGGACAGTCGGCGGCGAGCAACCCATCCGCCAAATCGTACAGGCGCTGATAGGTACGGGCGCTGGCTTCCGGCGTGTACAGTCCCCCGCCCAGGGTGGAGCCGCTGTCGTCCAGCGGGCCGAGGCCAAACAGTCGCTTGCGCTCCACGTCGGAACGGATACGGATGGCATCCGGAAACCGCTCCAGCAATTGCCCGGTCCAGTGCGATTTGCCGGAACCAGAGACGCCGTGAACGATCAATAGGAACGGCGCCGGTTGCCGGGTCAGCGCCAGGGCCAGCCGCAAATAATCGCGGCACGCCGCGCGGGCGGCGGCGCGGTCGGGTTCCGGGATACTGCCCTGGCTGACCTGGATGGCGTTGATCTTGGCGCGCACCATCGCCCGATAGACTTGGTAGTAGGACAGCAGCGCCATGCCGGCGAAGTCGCCACTGTACTCCAGATAGGTATTGAGCAGCCGTTGAGCAAAACCGCCAGCGTCGCGGAAGCGCAAATCCATGGTGAGAAAAGCCAGGTCGTTGATCACGTCGATCCAGCGGAAATCATCGTTGAATTCGATGCAGTCGAAAATCACGATCCGCCCGGCGTCGGTCAGCACCATATTGCCCAGATGCAAGTCGCCGTGACATTCGCGAATCCAGCCGCCGGCCTTGCGTTCGACCAGGCGCGGCCACAGCCGCTCGGTGGCGGCCAGGGTCCAGCGTTCCACGGCGGCCAGCATCTCGTGGTCGGTCGGGTCGACCAGCAACGGCCGGGTGCAGGTGAAATCGTCCAGCATCGGCTGACGAACCCGTTCCGGTTCGCCGAACGACGCGGTGGACGCGGCGGCGGGAATGGCGCGATGAAACTCGGCCAGCCGGCGGGCCAGCACATCGATATGGCGCGGTTCCAGCCGGCCGGCGGCCAGCGCCCGGTCCAGCAACGCCTCCTGGGGAAAGCGGCGCATCCGCACCGCGTATTCGATGGCCACGCCGCCGCCGACACCCAGGACCGGGTTCGCCGGTTCGCCGCCGATGGGCAGGCAATCGAGATAGATTTCTGGAGCCAGCCGCCCATTCAGGCGCAGTTCTTCCTCGCAATAGTATTTCCGCCGCTCCAGGCTGGTAAAATCCAGAAACCCCAGATTCAGGGGCTTCTTGATCTTGTAGGCGTAGTCGCCGGCCAGCAGCACATGCGAAATGTGAGTCTGGAGGTGCTCGACGGTCGCGACCGGGTGCGGATAACGCGCCGGTTGCAGCAGCGCCGCGACCAACGCGGCCTGATCGTGGGAGTGCTGGGCGGAAGGCACGCGGCCGGGGCTCCGGATGGGAAAGATGGGGCGGTAGGATAAGGCAGAATGACGACAACGCGCCAAGCCGGTCGATGGAAACGGCGGACTTGGGCAGGAACGGGCATGGCTAAGGTTCGATCATCGCGCAGTTCCAGAAAACGGTTGCCGTTGCTGCGGTCGCTGTTCTCGCTGCTGTTTTCGCTGCTGCTGGGCGGGGTACTGCTGGGCGCGGCCGGTTTGGGTCTCTATATGCTGTACCTGGATGGCGTCATTCGCACCGAATTCGATCGGAAACGCTGGGCCCTGCCCGCCAAGGTCTATGCCCGCCCGCTGGAACTGTTCGCCGGGATGCCGCTGAGCGCCGACGCCTTCGCCCAGGAACTCAAGCTGTTGGGTTACCGCGACGCGAACTGCCCGGTGGAACCCGCCGTGCCGCCGCCGGAGCCCGGTAAACGAACGATCAAGCGCAAGCCCAAGCCCCCCACGCCGGAAGCTTGCGCTCCGCCGACCAGTGGCGGAAATTCGCCGGACAAGCCGGGTGGTTACGCCCGCCGGGGCGAGATTTTTGAGGTCATGACCCGCGATTTCGCGTTCTGGGACGGCGCGGAGCCGGCGCGCAAGGTTCGGTTGACCTTCGCCGGCGACATCCTGGTCGATGTGGTCGGGCTGGATGGCCAGGAGGCGCCCGGCCTGTTGCGGCTGGACCCCCCCGAGATCGCCGGCATTTACCCCTCGCATTACGAGGATCGCATCCTGCTCAACGGCAAGGAGCTGCCGCCGGCGCTGGTGGATACCCTGTTGGCGGTCGAGGACCGCTCGTTTTTCGAGCACGCCGGCGTCAATCCCAAAAGCATCTTCCGCGCCCTGGTGGTCAACCTGCGCGCCGGGCGGACGGTCCAGGGCGGCAGCACGCTGACGCAACAGTTGGTGAAGAATCTGTTTCTGAGCAACGAGCGTTCGATCAAGCGTAAGGTCACCGAAGCCCTGATGGCGATCCTGATCGACGCTCGCTACGGCAAGGAAGAGATTCTGGAAGCCTATAGCAACGCTGTCTATCTGGGGCAGGACGGCAGCCGGGCGATACACGGCTTCGGACTGGCCAGCCAGTTCTTTTTCGACAGGGCGCTGGAGGATCTGGATTTACACCAGTTGGCCCTGCTGGTGGGGATGGTCAAGGGCCCCTCCCTGTACGACCCGCGCAAGCATCCCGATGCGGCGAAAGAGCGTCGCGCCCTGGTGCTGGAGGTCATGGTCGAGCAAAATCTGATCGGCGCCGAGGACGCCGCCATCGCCAAGGACATGCCGCTGGACGTGACTCCCAAAGCCGCCAGCGGCATCACCGCCTATCCGGCTTTCCTGGAACTGGTGCAGCGTCAGTTGCGGCAGTACTACAAATCGGAAGACCTGGTGTCGGAAGGGTTGCGGGTGTTCACCACGCTCGATCCACGGGTGCAGGCGGTTGCCGAAAATGCCTTGGCGACCAGTCTGCCAACGTTGGAAAAGAGCCAGCCCAAGGCCCGGCCGCTACAAGGGGCGGCCGTGGTGGCCGACACCCAGACCGGCGAGGTGCTGGCGATGGTCGGCGACCGCGAGCCCAAGACGGTCGGTTTCAACCGGGCGCTCGACGCCAAGCGCCTGGCCGGTTCGCTGATCAAGCCGGTGGTGTATCTGACCGCGTTGGAGCAGCCGGATCGCTACACCCTGATGACCCTGATCAACGACAGTCCGCTGATCCATACCTCGGGCGGCAAGCGCTGGACACCGGCCAACTACGACAAACGCTATCACGGCCGGGTGACCCTGCGCGACGCGCTAGCCCGTTCCTACAACATTCCGGCGGTGCGGGTGGGCCTGGACATGGACGTGATCAAGGTGGTCGAGATGCTCCAGCGCCTGGGCTTCGACCACCCGCTCAAACCCTATCCGGCATTATTGCTGGGCGCGCTGAACGCGTCCCCTTTCGAAATCGCCCAAGTGTACGCGACCATTGCCAGCGGCGGCTTCCGCATTCCCCTGCGCACCATCCGCGAGGTCACCAACGCCAGCGGTCAGGCGTTGCAGCACTACGCCATGGATGTGGTGAAGGTGGTCGAGCCTGGACCGGCCTATCTGATCACCGAGGCCATGCAGCAGGTGGTCAAAGCCGGCACCGCCAGCGCCATGAAGAGCAAGCTGTCGCCCGATCTGAACATTGCCGGCAAGACCGGCACCACCGACGATTATCGCGATAGCTGGTTCGCCGGCTTCAGTGGCGACCGGGTCGCCGTGGTGTGGCTGGGTCGCGACGATAACAAGCCGACCGGCCTGAGCGGCGCCAGCGGCGCGCTGCGCGTATGGATGGATTTGATGGCGGGGTTGAAGCTGGAGCCGCTGGACGGGGCACCGCCGGCCGATGTCGAGGAAATCCGGGTGGAGCCGCGCAGCGGCCTGCGGGTTGGCGAGGGGTGTCGGCGCGGTGAACCGGTGCCATTCCTGGTCGGCTCCGAACCGCGCGGCTCCACCGCGTGCGCGCCGCCCGCGCCGCGCCGTCCCAAGCCCCGGCCGCCCGATGCCGACGATGCCGACGATGTGGATGGGATGAACGGGTTCTTTCGGCGCCTGATGGATTGAAGCAACCTGGTTGTCAGAGCGAGCCGGCCAGGCGCGGATGGAGGTCTGGCCGCGGATTGGGCATGGCGGCCCGGTGGGGGAAAGGGTAAAGTTCAACCGACGAGATCGATGGCATTGGGGTTCGAGACTGCCGCCAAGGCAACGCCGAACCCCGTGGGAGAAGTGATGAAGACACTGTTTAAACCGATCAAACCGAGTCTTGGCCTGTTAACGCTGATGCTGGCGCTGACGGGTTGCACGACGGCGCCTTATTCGCAGCAACCCTCCAGCCGGACGCCGTCCGCCAAGGCGCCGGTGGTGGATCGCAGCGCGCGTCGTCCACCCGCGTATTCCACGCGGCGGCCCGCGCCTCCGGTGGATACGGGACAGTTGCCTGACGAAGATCCGCTCCTGCCGCGGGAATACGCCTCCGATCCCTATGGCGCGCCGGCGCAACCTTATCCGACGGAGACGAGTGGTCCTCAACGGCGACCGGCTTATCCGCCGAGCGCGGCCGACGACTATCGGCAACCGGCCTATCCGCCGGGCGCCAGTGGCGACTACCGACAGCCCGCTTATCCACCGGGTGCCGCCGCGCCCTATCCGCCGTCGTCCTCATCCTATCCGGCCGCGGCGAACGAATACGGTCGGCCGGCGCCGGCTTATCCACCGGCGGATGACCGATACTCGACCGGACCCGCGCCGGGTGTGCTACCCGAACCGCAGCCGGTGGTGCCCCGGACGTCCGCCGCCGCGCCCAGCGGCAAGCCGCCCGTCGCGCCCGCGCCCAGCAAGCCGGCGGTTGCGCTGGTCCCACCGCCGGCCGCGCCGGAGCCGGAGCCGGAACCGATTCAGCCGCCCGCCCGTCCATCTCCGCCGCCGGCCGCGCCGCCAGCCGAGTTGCCGCCGGCGGAGATCACCCGCGAGGGCAATCAGGCGGTGGCGGCGTTGCTCGAAAGCGCCGACAAGTACGTCAAGAGCAAGCAGTTGGACAAGGCTGGCGCCGCGCTGGAGCGGGCGTTGCGGATCGAGCCGCGCAACGCCGGCATCTGGCACGACCTGGCCCAGATTCGCTTGCATCAGGGGCAATACCAGCAGGCCGAATCGCTGGCCAGCAAGTCCAACAGCCTGGCCGGCGGCAACCGGGGCTTGCAGTCCCGCAACTGGAAGGTCATCGCGTCCGCTCGCAAGGCCACCGGTAATGCCGCTGGCGCCGAGGAAGCCGAGGCTCGAGCCACGCAGTTCGGACGCTGAGACGGTCGCGGTCGCCGGACATCGTCGTGGGCGTGGCCGACTTGTTGGGGCCGGGAGGGCCCCTGGCCCGGCACATACCCGGCTTCGCCCCGCGCCCGCCGCAGCAGCGAATGGCGGAAGCGGTCGATACCGTCCTGGAGGATGGCGGCTCGCTGATCGTCGAGGCCGGCACCGGCACCGGCAAGACCTTCGCCTATTTGACGCCCGCGCTGTTGTCCGGGGCGCGGGTTCTCATCTCCACCGGCACCCGCCATTTGCAGGATCAGCTTTACCACCAGGACCTGCCCGTGATGCGCCGGGCGTTGAAGAGTTCGGCGCGAGTGGCGCTGTTGAAGGGACGCGGCAATTATTTGTGTCGGTATCGCCTGCAACTGGTCGAGCGGGAGGGAAAGCTGCCTTCGCGCGCGCAAGTCGTTGAGTTGCAGCGCATCCAGCGCTGGGCCGGTCGCACCCGAAGCGGCGACATCGCCGATATCGCCGACGTACCGGAGACCTCGCCGCTCTGGCCGCGCGTCACCTCCACCGTGGATAACTGCCTGGGGCAGGATTGTCCCCGGCTGGAGGACTGCTTTTTCGCCAAGGCGCGGCTCGACGCGCTGGCGGCGGATGTGCTGGTGATCAACCATCATCTGTTTTGCGCCGATCTGGCGCTCCGGGAAACCGGGTTCGCCGAGTTGCTGCCGGGCGCGGAAGCGGTCATCCTCGACGAGGCGCACCAGTTGCCGGATATCGCCACGCACTTTTTCGGTCGCTCGCTGAGCGGCCGGCAATTGGCCGAACTGGCGCGGGACACGGTGGTGGAGCAGGCGCGGGACGCGGCGGATTTTCCCGAGCTACGGAGCCGCGCCGAAGCGCTGGCGGCGGTCGAGCCGGTGCTGCGGGAGGCGTTGGGGACGACGGAACGTCGGGCGCCGTGGCGGGAGGTCGCCGACCAGGCGGCGGTGCGGGAAGCCGTCGGCCAGTTGACCGAAGCCCTGAACCGGCTGGGGGAAGCCTTGAAGGAAGCAGCCCAGCGCGGCAAGGGTTTGGAGAGTTGTCGCCGCCGCGCCGAGGACCTGAGGCAACGCCTGGCGGCGGCGACCGGAGAAGAACGCGATCCCGATACCGTGCGCTGGTTCGAAGTCCGAGGACGCGGGTTCACTGTGAGCCTGACCCCGCTCGATATTGCCCCGACGTTCCAAACCCGGATTGAGACAGGACCGGGCGCGTGGATTTTTACCTCGGCGACGTTGGCGGTGGGGGAAAGCTTCGAACACTTCGCGGCCCGGTTGGGGTTGCGGGATTACACGGCGCTGCGCCTCGACAGCCCCTTCGATTTTGCTCGCAATACGTTGCTTTATCACCCGCCGGGACTGCCGGAGCCGGTCTCGCCTCATTACACGGCGGCATTGCTGGAAGCCGCGTTGCCGGTATTGCGAGCCAGCCGGGGACGGGCGTTTCTGCTGTTTACCAGTTACCGCGCTTTGCGCGAGGCGGAGGAAGGGCTGGCGGGGCGGCTGGATTATCCGCTGCTGGTGCAGGGCGCGGCGCCGAAGGCGGCGTTGCTGCGGGAATTCCGCGCCCTGGGCAACGCGGTGCTGCTGGGAACCGCGAGTTTTTGGGAGGGGGTGGACGTGCGCGGCGAGGCGCTGTCGTGCGTGATCATCGACCGCCTGCCGTTCGCTTCGCCCGGCGATCCGGTGTTGCAGGCGCGGATCGAATCCTTGCGCCAGCGGGGCGAGGATCCGTTTCGAAGCTATCAGTTGCCCCAGGCGGTGATCGCGCTCAAGCAGGGCGTGGGCCGGCTGATCCGGGATGTGAGCGACCGGGGGGTACTGATGCTCTGCGACCCGCGCCTGCTGACCAAATCCTATGGGCGGGCATTCCTGGACAGCCTGCCACCGATGCCGCGCACGCGCCGGCTGGAACGGGTACGGGCGTTTTTCGCGCAGGATGTTGGTGGCATTGGACAGGGCGAAGCGCACCATCAGGCTTGAGTCTTTGGCATACAGGCTTGAGTCTTTGGCATACTGAACCGCCCCGGGAATCTTGGAGGCTATTTGGTGTGAGTCACGCTGCCATGGCGAACTCGGTCGGGCCGCATGCAGGTAGTATGTCGACGGGCCGATCGGCAACACCTTGCCGATCGGCTCGACCCCATAGACAGCGCGATGCTGGTCGATGAACGCTTTCATCGCTTGAACGGGCGGTCGAGCTCCGCCTGCGCAAAATAAGCCGATGCCTGGCGCAGTTCCCGTACCTCTTGCTCCAACGCCTTGATCCGTTCCCGCTCGGCGGTCGTAACCCCCTCCCGCTCGCCGCTATCCCTCTCGGCCTGCCGTACCCAGCGCCGTAGCGTTTCGGCCGTGCAGCCGATCTTGGTGGCGATGGAAC
>CALGOO010000199.1 GCA_937960715.1 uncultured Candidatus Competibacteraceae bacterium | reverse complement strand
GGGGGGTCAGGGGGGATTTGATCGGCCAGCAATTCCATCAGGCCACAGCCGAACAGGAAGTAGTTCTGGTTGGCGTAACCCGCGATCTCCAACCCGACGGCGCGGGCGGCGTCGGCCACGGCGGTGAAATCCACGCTGGCGGTGATGTCCTGCAAACCCGGCAAAATCAGCGGGTCGGCGTGAACCCGGTGACGGTAATGGCAGAGCAGGGTACCGTCGGCGCGTTCGGGGTGGTAATACGCGCGGCGCGGATAGCCGTAATCCACGAACAGCAGGGCGCCCACCGTCAGCGGTTCGGCGACGGTTCGCAGCCAGTCTTCCAGGTGGGGAACGTATTCGGAGCAGTAGCTCTCCGGCCAGCGCCAGCCCAGATCGGCTTCGATCCGGGCGACCGTGGCGGTCACCGCCGGGTCCTCCTCGCCCTCGGCCCAGGCCAAACCGGTTTCGGTCCAGACGACCGTCAAGCGGCGTGGGCCATGCGCGGTGACGCGGAAGCGTTCGACCGGCAGCGCGTCCAGTACTTCGTTGCCGAGCACGACGCCGCGAAAACCGGATGCCGGCGGTGCGTCCAGCCAGACCACCCGGTCCAGCAACTCGGGTGTCCGGTCGGCCAGGGTTTGACGCTGGCGCTGGCGTAGTTCGCCGCTCGGTTCAAGAATGGCGTAGCGGTCCGGCAAGGCGTCCAAGGCGTGCAGTTCCAGCAGGATATCGGCGGCCATGACCCCGGTGCCGGCGCCGAGTTCGAGGATTTCGCCGCCGCCGAGCGCGCCCAGGATGTCCTGGCACTGGCGGGCCAGGCAGCGGGAGAACAGGGGTGACAGTTCCGGTGCGGTGACAAAGTCGCCGCCGGGACCGAACTTGCGAGCGCCGGCGCGGTAATAGCCCAGACCGGGCGCGTACAGAGCTAGATCCATGAATCGGGCGAAGGGGAGGGCGCCGCCCGCGTCGGCGATGGCGGCGCGAAGAACGTCGAGCAGCCGAGCACTGTGCGCGGCGGCGGCGGGATCGGGCGCGGGCAAAGTATTGAGCGGATCGACGGGCAGAGTCATGGGCGCGCGGTGCATGGGGAACGGTGGAGAACGAGATAGCGTTTTATCACAGACGCCGCCGGGCTGCCCGTCGTCACAATCAGAGTGTTCATGGATGCAACTCGCGCCGCAATTCCGTTAGAATAATCAAGGTTCATTTGATCCCTTCCTCGCCCGTTTGGGCTTGCCGCCGCCTTCGAATGAAAACGCCATTGTTCGCCCTGTCGTTGCTGTTGTTTCCCTGCGCCCTGGTTTCGGCCCCGGCCCAACCCGGTTCCACCGCCCAACCCTCGGCCACCGTCTATGTCAGCGATACCGTGGAAATACCGTTGCGCGCGGGCGCTTCCAACCGCCATAGGATCATCGGCGCGGCGCGAAGCGGTGCCCCGGTCGAGGTGTTGAAGGTGGACGCGACCAAGGGCTATACCCAGATTCGCACCCCCACCGGCACGAAGGGTTGGTTGCCCAGCGACCAACTCGGCTCCACCCCCAGCAGTCAGGAGCAACTGGCCCAGACGCGCCAGGAGTTGGAGCAGTTGAAGGCGCGACACTTTGAACTCCAGCAGCATATGGACAGCATGGTCAGCAAACCTGGCGCGGAAGCCAAGAGCTATCCCCAGCTTTACGAAGAGTCCCTGCGCCTGCGCCAGCAACTGGCGTACTATCGCAAGGTGGCGGCCGACACCGTGGCGATCGACGAGCGCAACAAGACCTTGCAGGAGCAGGCGGTGACCCTGGAGCGGGAACTGCAAATCGCCCAGCAGGAAAATCGGGCGTTGCGCAACGACAACGACAGCATTCGATTTTTGATGGGAGTGATGATCCTGGGCGCTTGCCTGCTGGTGGCCGTGATGATGCCGCGCATTCGGGAGCAGAAGCGGGCGCAGTGGAGTCGATTGTAGTGATTCGTGTCGCCGCCGCTGGCGCGCAGGCGGGTCATGCATCAGGCAAGATCGTGGCGGCCGCGCTCGATCGTGACGCCGACCTCGCCGGCCTCGCGCACCGCGCCGGGCTTGCGCACGGTCAACCGCAGCCAGGGCGCGGCGAATTCCCGCAACACGAGATCGGCGATGCGCTCACCCAGGGTTTCGACCAACTGGCAATCGCTGGCGGCGGCGAACTCGACCAGTCGCCGCGCCACGGCCTGATAATCCAGGGTATCGTCCAGGCGGTCGGTCGCGGCCGCCGGGCGAATGTCGGCGCCCAGTTCCAGGTCGAGGAGCAGGGTCCGGCGCTTCTGGCGTTCCCAGGGATGAACGCCGATGAGGGTTTCGACCCGCAGGTCGCGAATGAAAATGATATCCATGGCGGGGCTCCGCGTGGTGGTTTATCTTAGGGCAAAATTGCCGTCCCGGCTCCAGCCGGCCCTTACGCCGGTATTCCTATAGGCGTGATATACTGAAATCAGGCCGCACGACGCTTTGGGCGTTTGGCTCGGGGACCCGGTGACGGGAGACATCGAGCAGTGCGGCGGTTTTATTTCAGCCGCAATCGGTTGGCAGCGCATCCCATGCTCGTAACCTTGTCGTTCGTCGTGTTCGGCTATCTGGCAGGCTCCATTTCCACCGCGATCCTGGTGTGTCGGGCGATGGGTCTACCCGACCCCCGACAGGAAGGCTCACGCAATCCGGGCGCCACCAACGTATTGCGCTTTGGCGGCAAAAAGGCCGCCGCCATTACCCTGGCCGGTGATTTTCTCAAGGGTCTGCTGCCGGTGCTGCTGGCGCGGTGGGCCGGCCTGGACGAAACCGGACTGGCCCTGACCGCGCTGGCGGCGTTCCTGGGGCATCTGTACCCGGTGTTTTTCGGCTTCGAGGGCGGCAAGGGTGTGGCGACCGCCTTTGGCGTCATCCTTGGCCTGTCCTGGCCGGTGGCGCTGGCGGCGTTGGCGACTTGGTTGTTCATGGCCTTCGTGGCGCGCGTTTCCTCGCTGGCGGCGCTAGCCGCCGCCGCGTTGACCCCGCTGTTCGGCTGGGTATTCGGGCTGGGGAGCGTTCCATTCGTCGCCCTGCTGTTCATGGTGGCGCTCCTGGTCTGGCGACACCGTTCCAACATCCGAAATCTGCTGGCCGGCGCCGAGGACAAGATCGGCACGGATCGGCCGGAGGATTGAGGGGGCGAATCGGGGAAGATCAAGCCAGCGCCTGGCCCCGTTCCTGAAATTACGCCAGCGCCCGTTGGAACCGCCGATACAGCCGCTCCGGGGTCCGGCCCTGGAACAATGCATCCCAGGCAGCGATCTTGATCCCCGCGGTCATGCGGGGAATGTCGATGAGCCGTTTGGTCATTGGCCGATGAAAATCCTTTATAATTCCCCATTAAATTTTTCTCATTGCACCACAGGATATCCAAGGTCGTGAATAAAAAGTCCAGTTACAACCGCGAGGAACTGCTGGCCTGCGCCCGTGGCGAGCTGTTCGGCCCCGGCAACGCCCAGTTGCCCTTGCCGAACATGCTGATGATGGATCGCATCGTTCATATTGGTTCCGAGGGTGGCCAGTATGGCAAGGGCGAGATTGTCGCGGAACTGGATATTCATCCCGATCTGTGGTTTTTCCAATGTCATTTCATCGGCGATCCGGTCATGCCAGGTTGTCTGGGGCTGGACGCCATGTGGCAACTGGTCGGGTTTTTCCTGGGCTGGATGGGCGGCCAGGGGCGAGGGCGAGCGCTGGGTTGCGGCGAGGTCAAGTTCACTGGCCAGGTGCGCCCGGAAGCGAAAAAACTTACCTATCACATTCACATGAAGCGGGTCATCCTGCGCAAACTGGTCATGGGCATCGCCGACGCCAACCTGGAGGTGGATGGCCGGACCATTTACACCGGCAAGGATTTGCGGGTCGGATTGTTCACCTCGACCGACGGCTTTTGAGGGTAGCGACGATGAGACGGGTAGTGATTACCGGTATCGGTATCGTGTCCAGCATCGGCAACGACCGCTGGGAAGTACTGGAGTCGCTGCGGCAGGGTCGCAGTGGCCTGGAATTCGCGGAAGACTACAAGACCATGGGCCTGCGTTCCCACGTGCGCGGGCCGTTGCGGGTGGATCTGGCGGCGCTGATCGACCGCAAGATGCTGCGGTTCATGGGCGACGCCGCCGCCTTCAATTATGTTGCCTTGCGCGAGGCCATCGCCGACGCCGGATTGCCGGAGGAGATGGTGTCGAACCCGCGCACCGGGTTGGTGACCGGCACCGGCGGCGGCAGTCCGCAGAACATGGTCGAGGCTGCCGATCTGTTGCGCAACAAGGGCCTGAAACGGGTCGGGCCGTACATGGTGCCGCGCACCATGAGCAGCACCACGACCGCCTGTCTGGCGACGCCGTTCAAGATCAAGGGCGTCAATTACAGCATCGGCTCCGCCTGCGCCACCGGCGCGCACTGCATCGGCCACGGTGCCGAGCTGATCCAGTGGGGCAAGCAGGACCTCGTGTTCGCCGGTGGCGGCGAGGAAGTGCATTGGAGCCTGACTCATCTGTTCGACGCCATGGGCGCGTTGTCCACCAAGTACAACGCCACCCCACAAACCGCCTCGCGCCCGTATGACGCCAACCGCGACGGGTTCGTGATCTCCGGCGGCGGTGGGATCGTCGTGCTGGAGGAATTGGAACACGCCCGCCGGCGCGGGGCGCGGATTTACGCCGAACTGGTCGGCTATGGCGCGACTTCGGACGGTTTCGACATGGTGCAACCCTCCGGCGAGGGCGCGCTGCGCTGCATGAAACAGGCGCTGGAAGGGGTGAACGAGCCGGTGGATTACATCAACACCCACGGCACCAGCACCCCGGCCGGCGACATCCGGGAGTTGGAGGCGATCCGCGAGGTGTTCGGCGAACGGATTCCGCCGATCAGTTCCACCAAGTCGCTAACTGGCCACGCGCTGGGCGCGGCGGGCGTGCATGAGGCGATCTATTCGCTGCTGATGATGGATAATCGTTTTATCGCCGCCTCGGCCAACATCGAAACCCTCGACCCGGCGGCGGAGGGTTTCCCCATCATGCGCGAGCGGCTGGACAACGCCGACTTGAAGGTGGTGATGTCGAACAGCTTTGGCTTCGGCGGCACCAACGCCACGCTGGTGTTCCGGCGGATCGAGGGTTAGCCCTGGTCGTCTAGTGGGCCACTTGCTTTGCTTGGCGCCATTACTCTCTATCCTTCAATGTGGAATCGGTAGGTGAGTCACGGCTCCGGAACGGCCTGGATGATAGCGTCGTTCGCGTGTCTGTTGGCGACGGAGCGCCCGTTTTCCATCCCAGACGAAGGGTGTTGGTGCGACATTCCAACCGCGCGCGACCGCTTCCAGCCAGTGGATGAGTTGTTCAGGTCGGGTCGGGCTCCGCCCCGCCAGGGCGCGCCCACCAGGATCCGCTGGATCGATTCAGCCATATTCAACCAGCCGCCACTCACGGGGGGTATACAGCGGCATAATCCCGTGCGCCATCGGCCAGCACACCAACGATGCACTCTTATGGCCCACGATGTTGTCCATAATGAGTAGTAATCGTAATTTTCGTCGATGCCGCCCATTTTGTGCTGGCGCCCTTTCTGGGCTTCCTCTGGTCGCTGACTCGCCTCTTCGTCCGCGCGCCAGCGGGCCGCCAGCTACCGCCGCCCAGTTGCAGATCGAACTGTGTTTCCTGCCCGCCTACTCCCCCAATCTCAACCGGATCGAACGACTCTGGAAGTTCGTCAAGCAACAGTGCTTTATTCCCACTACTACGCCGACTTTCCCGCCTTCAAAACCGCGATCACCGACTGCTTACGCCAGACCCACACCACCCGCAAAGCCGCGCTGGATTCCTTGCTAACCCTGCGGTTCCAACTCTTCGAAAAAACGCAACTCGTGCCCGTTTGAAGTATAGCGAGTTGGGCGCCGCGTAGCGCGGTCAAGGGGTCGGCGAAGGGTGCTACGTCATCGTGGCGCGGCAAGAGCGCAATCAGGATCTGCGCGGTCTCCCAGGTCGCGTTCCAAGTGCCCCCCACTCGCCGGCCTTGCAGGAAAGCCTCGGCCCGGTCCAGCGCGGTCTCGACCGGGAACGCTTGGCGATGGAGCCAGAGGGCGCGGCTGGCCAACGCCGTGGTCGGCAGATCGCCGTCGTTGGGCAGTTCCCAGCGCCCGTCGGTTTACTGGACGCCCATCAGCCAAGTCAACGCGCGCTTGACCGCGTTCGCGTCGGATTGCGTTGCGTGCTCGCCGCCAGCGCCGGTTTGGCGCGATGGCCCGCCAAAATCCCGTCATCGCCTTGTAATAGTTTCAAAATGAAACTAAGATGGAAATTCAAAGACACGCTGGTTCATCGGACCTCGCCGCCGCCTCTGGAGCACACCATAAAATGAGCGCTGTCATTGCCGAGAACATCATCCGGGATCGCCGCCTGGCGCCGACGCAGGTGCCGCCCACCGTGGTCGAGTCGCTGGACGCCACCGAGCGGGCGGCGCTGACCGCGCGCATCCAGCGGTTGCTGGTCGAGCGGGACGCCACCCTGGTCGCGCATTACTACACCTCGCCCGAATTGCAGGAACTGGCCGAGGCGACGGGTGGCTATGTATCCGATTCGCTCGACATGGCCCGCTTCGGGACGGAGTGTAAATCCAGCACCCTGGTGGTGGCCGGCGTGCGGTTCATGGGCGAGACCGCCAAGATTCTCAACCCGGAAAAGCGGGTGCTGATGCCCGATTTGCACGCCGAATGCTCGCTGGACTTGGGTTGTCCCGTCGATGAATTCACCGCCTTTTGCGACCAGCATCCCGACCGGACGGTGGTGGTCTACGCCAACACCAGCGCGGCGGTGAAGGCTCGCTCAGACTGGGTGGTGACGTCCGGCATCGCCCTGGAGTTGGTGCGCCATCTGGCGGAGCGCGGCGAAAAATTGATCTGGGCGCCGGATCGACATCTGGGCGCGTATGTCCAGCGCGAAACCGGGGTGGACATGCTGCTGTGGAGCGCCGCCTGCGTGGTGCACGAGGCGTTCAAGGCCGACGGACTGCGCCAACTGCGCGCCGAGCATCCCGACGCCAAGGTGCTGGTCCACCCGGAATCGCCGCTGGACGTGATCGCCCAGGCCGACGTGGTGGGTTCGACCACGGCGCTGGTCGAGGCGGTGCGCAAGCTGGCGGCGAAGAAGTTCATCGTCGCCACCGACAACGGTCTGTTCCACAAGATGAGGCAGGCGGCGCCGGACAAAATCCTGCTGGAAGCGCCCATCGCCGGCAAGGGCGCGACCTGCGTCAGTTGCGCCCACTGTCCGTGGATGGCGATGAATGGCTTGCGCAATCTGGCGCGAGTGCTGGAAACCGGCGACAACGAGATCATGATCGACGAAGCGGTGCGCGAGCGGGCGGCGTTGCCGATTCGTCGGCTGCTGGAATTCGCCAGGCAGCGCCGGCGGGTGGTGTTGGGTAATAACGACGCCTGAGATGGGAGCGGTAGGCCGCTCAGCGGTCGGTCGTCATCCATAACGGTTGCGCGAGCGACTGCTCGTCGAACAGCACCTGTTCTCCATCCAGCCGCAACCGGCCCTCCGCGAACCAGCGAATCGCCAGCGGATACAGCCGGTGCTCCTGCTCCAACACCCGCGCCGCCAGGGTGTCGGGGTCGTCGCCTGACAATACCGGCACCCGCGCCTGGACGATGACCGGCCCGCCGTCCAGTTCGGCGGTGACGAAGTGGATGCTGGCCCCATGCTCGGTTTCCCCGGCGGCCAGCGCCCGTTCGTGGGTGTGCAGGCCGCGAAACTTGGGCAGCAGCGAGGGGTGAATGTTGAGCAACCGTCCCTGGTAATGCTCGGTGAAGCTGGCGGTCAGCAACCGCATGAAGCCCGCCAGCGCCACCAAATCGGGTCGATGGCGGTCGATGAGTTCGATCAGCGCCGCTTCGAACGTCGGCCGATCGGGGAAGTTTTTATGATCCAGCTCCAGCGCCGGGACGCCCGCTTGCCGCGCCCGCTCCAGACCGGCGACGCCGGGTCGGTTGCTGATCACCGCCGCCACCTCGACCGGCAATTCCCCGCTCGCCGCCTGATCGAGAATCGCCTGCAAATTGCTGCCGCGCCCGGAAATCAACACCACCAGCCGGATGTTCCGCGCCCCGCTCACGGCTGAAACTCCACGAATGGGTTGCCTTCGCCAGCGGCGATCCGACCCAGCCGCCAGACGGTTTCGCCCACCTCTTGCAAGATCGCTTGCGCTCGCTCCGCGTCTTGCGCCGCGACGCAGACCACCAGCCCGACCCCGCAATTGAAGGTGCGCCGCATTTCCGCCTCGGCCACGCCGCCCCGTTGCTGGAGCCATTGGAAAATGGCCGGTCGTTGCCAGCCTTGCGGGTCGATGACCGCTTTCGTCTTCGCTGGCAGTACGCGCGGGATGTTTTCGGTCAGACCGCCGCCGGTGATATGGGCGATGGCGCGAATCTCGACTTGTTCCAGCAGGTGCAGGATCGGTTTGACGTAGATGCGGGTCGGGGCCAGCAAGGCCGCGCCCAGGGTCGAATCGGCGAAGGGCTGGTCCAGCGTCGCGCCGCTGACCGCGAGAATCTTGCGAATCAGCGAGTAACCGTTGGAGTGCGGCCCGGAAGAGGCCAGGCCCAGCAGCGCGTCGCCGGGCTGGACGTTGGAACCGTCGATGATCCGCGCCTTCTCGACCACGCCGACGCAGAACCCGGCCAGGTCGTAATCGCCGTCGCCGTACATTCCCGGCATTTCGGCGGTTTCGCCGCCCACCAGTGCCGCGCCGGCCTGCGCGCAGCCGTCGGCGATGCCCTTGATCACGGCCGCCGCCACGTCCACATCCAGCTTGCCGGTCGCGTAATAGTCCAGGAAGAACAGCGGTTCCGCGCCGACCACCAGCACGTCGTTGACGCACATCGCCACCAGGTCGATGCCGATGGTGTCGTGCCGGTTCAACTCCAGCGCCAGCTTGAGCTTGGTGCCGACGCCATCGGTGCCGGACACCAGCACCGGCTGGCGGTAGCGGTCCAGCGGCAGTTCGAACAGGGCGCCGAAGCCGCCCAATCCGCCCAGCACGCCGGGTCGCAGGGTGCGCCGGGCGTGCGGTTTGATGCGGTCCACCAGCCGGTTGCCGGCGTCGATGTCCACCCCGGCGTCGCGGTAGCTGAGGGCGGGTGGGTGTGGATGTGAGTCGTTCACGGAAGAGTCGCCTCTTGACGGTTGGGTTCCCGCTAGCGGAATTTAAAGTTGTGCTATCTTACCGCACTTCGTTTTAAAGCCAGCCAATGCCAGGGAATCGCCGTGATCGCCGAGTCTTACAATCCGCAAGTCATTGAAGCGGAAGCACAGCGCCATTGGGACGAGCAGCGCGCCTTTGCCGCGCGCGAGGAGCCGGGCCGCGAGAAATACTACTGCCTGTCGATGTTCCCCTATCCCAGTGGGCGGTTGCACATGGGTCATGTGCGCAACTACACCATTGGCGACGTGATCGCCCGCTATCAGCGCATGTTGGGCAAGAACGTGTTGCAGCCGATGGGCTGGGACGCCTTCGGTCTGCCGGCGGAAAACGCCGCGATGGCGGGCGGGGTCGCCCCGGCCCAGTGGACCCTCGACAACATCGCCTACATGAAGCGGCAACTGCGGTCGCTGGGGTTCGCGGTGGACTGGGAGCGCGAAGTGGCGACCTGCGCCCCGGAGTATTACCGCTGGAACCAGTGGCTGTTCCTGCGGATGCTGGAGCAGGGCGTCGTTTACCTCAAGACCGGCGTGGTGAACTGGGATCCGGTGGACCAGACCGTGCTGGCCAACGAGCAGGTGATCGACGGGCGCGGCTGGCGCACCGGCGCGCTGGTCGAGAAGCGCGAAATTCCCATGTACTACATGGCGATCACCCGCTACGCCGAGGAACTGCTGGCGGAACTCGACCGCCTGCCCGGCTGGCCGGAGCAGGTGAAGCTGATGCAGAAGAACTGGGTCGGCAAGAGCCATGGGGTGCGGATCGGTTTTCCCTATCGGCTCGGCAAAGGGGAGGAGGGCGAGGGCGAATCCGGCACGCTCTGGGTCTTCACCACCCGCGCCGACACCTTGCTGGGCGCGACCTACGTCGCCGTGGCCGCCGAGCATCCGCTGGCGTTGCACGCCGCCAGGAACAATCCCGCGCTGGCCGCCTTTATCGAGGAATGCCGGCACGGCGGTGTGACCGAGGCCGAACTGGCGACCCAGGAAAAGAAGGGGATGCCCACCGGCCTGACCGTCACTCACCCGCTGACCGGCGAACCACTCCCGCTGTGGGTGGCGAACTATGTACTGATGGGTTACGGCGAGGGCGCGGTGATGGCGGTGCCGGCCCACGACGAGCGCGATTTCGAATTCGCCCACCGCTTCGGTCTCCCGATCAAGCCGGTGATCCGCACCAGCGCCGGCGATGAAACCCCCGCGCCGTGGCGAGACGCCTACGCCGATTACGGGATCTGCATCAACTCCGGCCAGTACGATGGCCTGGATTTCGAGCAGGCGGTGGATGCCATCGCCGCCGATCTGAGCGTCCAGGGCTTGGGCGAGAAAAAGGTGACCTGGCGGCTGCGCGACTGGGGCATTTCCCGCCAGCGCTACTGGGGCACGCCGATTCCGATCATTCATTGTGAATCGTGCGGTGCGGTGCCGGTGCCGGACGACCAGTTGCCGGTTGTGCTCCCAACTCACCTGGTGCCGGACGGTTCCGGCAATCCGCTGAACAAATACCCGGAGTTTCTTCATTGCGCCTGTCCGCAATGCGGGAAACCGGCCCGGCGCGAAACTGACACCATGGACACCTTCGTCGATTCGTCCTGGTACTTCTTCCGCTATTGCGCGCCGGACGCGAATGCGATGGTGGACGCGCGGGCCAACTATTGGATGCCCGTGGATCAGTACGTCGGCGGGATCGAGCACGCCATCCTGCACCTGCTCTATTCCCGGTTCTGGACCAAGGTCATGCGCGATCTGGGTCTGACCACGGCCAAGGAGCCGTTCGCCAATCTGCTGACCCAGGGCATGGTGGTGGCGCCCACCTTCCACCGGGAGGGCGCGGACGGTCGCAAGCAGTGGATCAACCCCGCCGACGTGACGGTGCAAACCGACGACAAGGGCCGGCCGGTCGCCGCGACGTTGCGGAGCGACGGTCAGCCGGTGATGATCGGCGCCATCGAGAAGATGGCCAAGTCCAAGAACAACGGCGTGGATCCCCAGACACTGATCGAGCAGTACGGCGCCGATACCGCCCGGCTGTTCATGATGTTCGCCGCGCCGCCCGAGCAGGCGCTGGAGTGGTCGGATTCCGGCGTGGCCGGCGCCTACCGGTTCCTGCGCCGGCTGTGGGCCTACGCCGCCGAGCATCAAGACGCGATCCGCGCCGCTGGCGAGGTGGACGCGGCCGCGCTGACCGAGCCATTGCGCGCCATCCGCCGCGAGGTACACGAGGCATTGCGGCAGGCGCTGTTCGATTTTGGTCGCCACCAGTTCAACACCGTGGTGTCCGGCGGCATGAAGATCATGAACGCGCTGGCGCGGGTCGAGACCGACGCGGAGACCCAGGCCGCCGCCGTGCGCCGCGAGGGGATGAGCATCCTGCTGCGGTTGCTGTCGCCGATTGCCCCGCATATCACCCACTCCCTATGGCGGGAACTGGGTCACGGCGAGGACGTGTTGAACGCCGCCTGGCCGGCGCCCGACGCGGCGGCGCTGGCCCGGTCGCTGGTGACATTGGTGGTGCAGGTCAACGGCAAGCTGCGCGGCCAGATCGACGTGCCGGTGGATGCCGAGCGGACCGTCATCGAACAGGCCGCCCTGACCGAACCCAACGTCCAGCGCTTCGTCGAGGGCAAGCCGATCCGCAAACTCGTGATCGTGCCCGGCAAGCTGGTGAACGTGGTGTGCTGAGGCGCCGCTCATGCGCTGGATCGGTTTGATCGGATGGGGGTTGATCGCCCTGTTCCTGGCCGGCTGTGGTTTCCAGTTGCGCGGCCAGGCGCGATTGCCGCCGGAACTGGCGGTGGTTTACGTGCAAAGCCAGCAGCCCATCGGTGCGCCGCCCGGCGCCCTGAGTCGAAGATTGCCGCTGCTGTTGACCGGCAATGGGGTGACCGTCACGCGCGACCCAACCCAGGCGACCGCGACCATCACCATTCTGAGCGAGGCCAGCGGCCGGCGCGCGGTGGCCGCCGACCGCTTCGACATCAAGCGTCAATACGTCCTGGCCTACGATGTCTCCTATCAGGTCACGCTGGCCAATGGCAAGACCCTGGTCGCGGCGGAAGGCCTCGGCGCCAACCGGGCGTTGTTGTTCGACGAGAACCGGGTCCTTGGGTTCGAGGCCGCTCAGGAATCGCTGGTGGACAGCATGGTCGACGATCTGGCCTGGCAGATCATCCGCCGCTTGCAGGCCATCAGGTCGTGAGGATTCGTCCCGACCAGTTGGCCGCGCATCTGCGCAAGACCTTGGCGCCGCTGTATCTGGTGTTCGGTGAGGAGCCGTTGCAAATGCGGGAAACCGCCGACGCCCTGCGCGCCGCCGCCCGTGAGCGGGGTTGCGACGAGCGGGAGTGCCTGACGGTGGAAACTGGCTTCGACTGGGCGATGCTGCGGCAACGGGCGGCCAGCCGGTCGCTGTTCGCCGGTCGGCGGCTATTGGAATTGCGGTTGGGCAACGCCAAGCCGGGCGATGCTGGCGCGAAGGCGCTGACCGAGTACGCGGCGCGACCGGCCGACGATGCGGTGTTGCTGGTCACCACTGGCAAACTGGACTGGCAAACCCAGAAAAGCCATTGGTTCGCCGCGCTGGACGGCGCGGGCGTGATCGTCCAGGCCGCGCCGGTGGAACCCAGTCAACTGCCTGGCTGGATCGAACGCCGGTTGCGCGGTCGGGGCCTGAATCCCACGCCGGACGCGGTGGCCCTGCTCGGCGAGCGGGTCGAGGGCAATCTGCTGGCCGCCGCCCAGGAGATCGAAAAGCTGGCGCTGCTGGTCGACGGTTCGGCCTTGACCGTCGAGACGGTGCTGGCGGCGGTGGGCGACAGCGCCCGCTACAGCATCTATGATTTCGTGGACGCGGCCCTGTTGGGTAAGCCCGATCGCGTGGCACGGATTCTGGAGGGCTTGCGCGACGAAGGCATCGAACCGGTGCTGATCAACTGGGCGTTGCATCAGGAAATTCGCCGGTTGGTGGCGCTGGCGTTCGCCCGGGACCGTGGCCAAGCGCTGGAAGCGGCGCTGGCCGGCCAGAAAGTCTGGGAAAAGCGCAAGCCGCTGCTGCGTCAGGCCCTGCAACGACTGAATGGGGATGAGTGTCGAAATCTGTTGCGCGCCTGCGCCCAAACCGACTGTTTGATCAAGGGCGCCGCTGTTGGATCGCCATGGGACGCCCTGTTGGAGAATGGTCTGCGGTTGGCGGGATTGGAGTTGCTGTCCGACGAGATTTCACTATCCAGGCCTGGCGCGCAAGGCGTCGGCTAAAGGTGCATTAGCGATGAACATGAATGTGGATACCGCCAACGCCATCGACCAGTACATGACCGAAGTCGGCCAGCGGGCCCGCGCCGCGTCCCGCATCGTCGGTCGCGCCGAAACCCGGATCAAGGATGCCGCCCTGTTGGCCATCGCCGCCGCGCTGGAAGCCGCCGAGGAGACCCTGCGCGCCGAAAATCGCCTGGATATGGACGCGGGCCGCGCGTCCGGTCTGGATGCGGCCCTGCTCGACCGGCTGGAACTGACAGCCAAGGGGGTGCGGGCCATGGCCCAGGGGTTGCGGGAAGTCGCCGCCCAGCCCGATCCCGTGGGCGAAATCACCGGCCTCAAATACCGCCCGTCGGGAATCCAGGTGGGACAGATGCGCGTGCCACTGGGAGTGATCGGCATCATCTACGAATCGCGGCCGAACGTGACCGCCGACGCCGCCGCGCTGTGTCTGAAAGCCGGTAACGCCGCGATCCTGCGCGGCGGTTCCGAGGCGCTCCATTCCAACCGGGCCATCGCCGCCTGCATCCAGCAGGGGCTGGCCGCCGCCGGTTTGCCCGCCGACGCGGTGCAAGTGATCGACACCGCCGACCGCGCCGCCGTCGGCGCCCTGATTCGCATGGCCGAATACGTGGACGTGATCGTGCCGCGCGGCGGCAAGGGCCTGATCGAGCGGATCAGCCGCGAGGCGCGGGTGCCGGTGATCAAGCACCTGGACGGGGTTTGCCATGTCTACATCGACGACCGCGCCGATCCGGACAAGGCGGTGACGGTGGCTTACAACGCCAAGACCCAGCGCTATGGCACGTGCAACACCATGGAAACCCTGCTGGTGGCGGAGGGCATCGCCGACCGGGTGCTGCCGGTGCTGGGCCGGATGTACCGGGAGGCCGGCGTGGAGCTGCGCGGCTGCGCCCGGACCCGCGATATCCTGCCCGGCGTCAAGGTCGCCACCGAGGAGGATTGGACCGCCGAATATCTGGCGCCGATCCTGGCCGTTCGCGTGGTAAAGGACATGGACGAGGCCATGAACCACATCGCCGTCTATGGTTCCGCCCACACCGACGCCATCGTGACCGAGGATTACGGCCGGGCGCGGCGGTTCCTGCGCGAGGTGGATTCCAGTTCGGTGATGGTGAATGCCTCCACTCGCTTCGCCGACGGCGGCGAATACGGGCTGGGCGCGGAGATCGGCATCAGCACCGACAAACTGCACGCCCGCGGCCCGGTCGGGGTGGAGGGCTTGACCACTCGGAAATTCGTGGTGCTGGGCGACGGTCATATCCGCCAATAGAACCGTCATTCGATCCAGCGGGAAAACCTGACGATCCATGGCGATCCATCCCATCGGCATTCTGGGCGGCACCTTCGATCCGATTCATCACGGCCATCTGCGGCCGGCGCTGGAAGTGCTGGAGGCGCTGGAACTGGCCGAGGTTCGTTTCGTGCCCTGCCGGATTCCGGCGCACCGCGCGGCGCCGGCGGTGACCGCCGAGCAGCGGTTGTCACTGGTGCGGCTGGCCATGGTCGATCAACCCGGCTTCGTGGCCGACGACCGGGAATTGCGCCGCGAGGGGCCGTCCTACATGGTGGATACCCTGGTTTCGTTGCGCGAGGAGCTGGGCGAGACGCCACTATGCCTGCTTCTCGGCGCCGACGCCTTCCGGGATTTACCGACCTGGCGGCGCTGGCAAGACTTGACCCGGTGGGCGCATCTCGTGGTGATGCGGCGGCCCGGCGCGGCGCAACCCTTGCCGCCGGTGCTGGCGGAGTTCGTCGCCCCGCGCGCGATCCACGACCCGCTCGCGCTGCGCCACGACCCGGCCGGCGGCATCCTGTTCCAGCCGGTGACCCAGCTCGATATTTCCGCCACCCGAATCCGTGCCCTGCTGGCGCGCGGCCAGTCGCCCCGCTACCTGTTGCCGGAAGCGGTGCTGACCGCCATTCACGACTGGGCGCTGTACCGGCCGCCATCCGTTGAAACATCCATTTCCGCCTGAGGAGGCAGATCCGAACCCATGCAACTTGAAGCCCTGCGGAACATCGTCGTCGACGCTTTGGAAGAACTGAAAGCCCAGAACCTCACGGTCCTGGACGTGCGCGGCATCGCCAGCTTCACCGACTTGATGGTGGTGGCCAGCGGTGCATCCACCCGTCAGGTCAAGGCGCTGGCCGACAAGGTGCTCGAAAGATGCAGGCTGGCCGGTGTCCGTCCGCTGGGGGTCGAGGGAGAGCGGGAAGCCGAATGGGTGCTGGTGGACCTGGGCGATATCGTGGTGCATGTCATGCTGCCCCAGACCCGGGATTTCTATAACCTGGAAAAGCTTTGGTCGGTCGACTATCGCGCCGGAGCGCATCGCGGAGCAGGCGGCTGAAGGCAACGGGCGGGAACGATGAAGATTCATCTGCTCGCCGTCGGAGTCCGGATGCCGGAATGGGTCGAAAAGGGCTACGCGGAGTACGCTGGACGACTGCCGCGGGAATGCGCTTTGAACCTGGTGGAGCTTTCCGCTGGCAAACGCGGCTCCCATGCCGACGTGGCGCGCCTCGTCCGCGCCGAGGGCGAACGGCTGCTGGCGGCGGTCCCGGCCGGTTCGCGGCTGATTGCCCTCGATGAGCGGGGCCAGGAATGGAGCACGATGGAACTGGCCGGGCGGTTGTCGGGCTGGTTGGGGGAAGGGCGCGACGTCAGCCTGTTGGTGGGCGGGCCGGATGGCCTGGACGCCGATTGCCGCGCCCGCGCCGACACGCTTTGGTCGTTGTCGCGGTTGACCCTGCCGCATCCGCTGGTGCGCGTGGTGGTCGCCGAGCAAATCTATCGGGCCTGGAGCGTGTTGCATAACCACCCGTATCACCGCGCCTGACATGCTGGCTCCCTCGATTTACCTCGCCTCCGCGTCGCCGCGTCGCCGCGAACTCCTGCGCCAGATCGGCGTGTCCTACCGTCGATTGCGGCTGGACGTGGATGAAACCCCCCGGTTGGGCGAGACGCCGGGCGGCTACGTGGCGCGGCTGGCGCTGGCCAAGGCGCGGACCGGTTGCGCGGCCCTGGGCCGCCGGCGCCCCGCCCCGGTGCTGGGGGCGGACACGGCGGTGGTGGTGGACGGCGAGATTCTCGGCAAGCCCCGCGACCGGGCCGAGGGGCTGGCGATGTTGACCCGCCTGTCCGGCCGCGAGCATCGGGTGCTGAGCGCGGTGGCTGTGGCCGTCCCGACGCGGGACGCGGTCAGGGTTCAGGAAAGCCGGGTTCGCTTCCGCGCCTTGACCCCGGCCGAATGCGTGGCCTATTGGGACAGCGGCGAGCCGCTGGACAAGGCCGGCGGTTACGCGATTCAGGGCCGGGCGGCGGCGTTCGTGGTCGAATTGCGCGGCAGCTACTCCGGCGTGATGGGGTTGCCGCTGTTCGAAACCGCCGAACTGCTGCGGGCGTTCGGTATCGACCTTTAGCATCCTTTCCCCTTCCGACGGATTGAAATCATGGTGACACGCGCCGAAGGCGGCACGGGCGACGAAATCCTGATCAACGTCACGCCCCGCGAAACTCGGGTTGCCGTGGTCGAGAACGGCGTTCTCCAGGAAATTCTGATCGAGCGGGCCGGCAAGCGCGGTCTGGTCGGCAATATCTACAAGGGTCGGGTCGCCCGGGTATTGCCCGGCATGGAGGCGGCGTTCGTGGACATTGGCCTGGATCGCGCCGCGTTTCTGCATGTCTCCGACATCCGCCCTGAATCCACGGCGGCCGGCGACGCGGGGGGCGGCGACCGCGCGGCGCTCGCCATCACCGATCTGGCGCGCGAGGGCCAGGAACTGGTGGTGCAGGTCATCAAGGACCCCATCGGCACCAAGGGCGCGCGGCTGACCACCC
>CALGOO010000198.1 GCA_937960715.1 uncultured Candidatus Competibacteraceae bacterium | reverse complement strand
ATTGGTCGGGGCGAGAGGATTTGAACCTCCGACCACCTGCACCCCATGCAGGTGCGCTACCAGGCTGCGCTACGCCCCGACAGCGGCAGGCTAGCTGCTGCAAGAAAAGGTAATGCTAGTTCAATCCGCCCCGCTTGCCAAGCATTTCGTTAATGAACCCAGGGCAATCGCGCTATCGCGCTATGTGGGGGGTTGACAGGAGGAGGATTGCCGGGGTAAGGGGACGCGATTGATCGGATGGAGAAACCAGATGCTGCCCCAGCTACTCGACCCGCGCACCTATTTCGCCGACTTGCCCGATCCGCATCGCGAGACGCGCAACAAACTCCACAAACTCCACAAACTCCATGATATTCTGATAATTGTCCTCTGTGCGGTGTTGAGCGGCCCAGGAAACCATCGAGAAAGACCATGGCCGGGTTGAGATATCCAGCGTTATGCGCTCGGTAGTCAACTGGATTGGCTGGAGGTGAAACCGGACTGGCCTGGACTCCAAACCGTTGGCCAGGTGAAGTCCACCCGGATCATCGGCGGCCACACCAGCACGGAATATCCTCATCAAGGAAAATTCACCGCTCACGCCTGAAGGGATCAACCACGATGCTCGACACCCTCACCCTGGATCACTGGCGCGAATGCCTGGGACAGGATTTTCACGTCCGTCTCGGCCCAGAGGCCGGGCTCGACCTGAAACTGACCTCCGCCACCCCGCTGGGCGCCGAAAGCGGTTACCAGCGGCAGCCCTATTCGCTGCTGTTCGCCGGTCCGCTGACGCCGTTGTTGCCGCAAGCCACCTATCCGCTGCAAAACGAGTCGATGGGCGAGTTGGGGATTTTTCTGGTCCCGCTCGGCCCGCAAGGCCAAGCCATGCGTTACGAGGCGATTTTCACCTGAGCGGGTCGGCTGGCCGGTCGGTCGGCGGCTCCACCGCGAGCAGAAGATAGACGCCGGTCTCGCCGACCGGCTCGAACCCCAGACGTTGATAAAGCCGCAGCGCGGGATTGTAGCGTTCGACGTGAATGGTCAGACGCCGGCCGGTGGCGGCGGCTTCCGCCAGCAGATCGCGCAACAGTCCGCCGCCGACGCCTCGATCGCGGTGCTCGGGCAACAACACGATGTCCATGATGCGCATCTCCTCTTTCCAGCGCGCCACGTACAGCCGGCCGACGGGTTCGCCGCCCAACACGATGAGGTCGAGCCGGGCGCCCGGATAATGGGTTCGGTAGTGATGGTCCTGCGCCTCGAACTGCTGGACGAGAAATGCCTGTTTTTGCGTCTCATCCCAGTGGGTGAGAGCCAGTTCCTCCAGGCGGGTGCTGGCATAGACGCGAAAGAGAAAATCGCGGTCCTCGGCGCGAATCGTCCGCAAAGCCGGTCGTGGTATCGACATCAGGGTAACAACAAGTTGAAATCGGCCCGGTAATACCGACCCTTGGGACTGGCTTTGCCGGTGGGTCCGATCAACAGGCGGAACTCGCCGGAGGTGAGGTGCTGGAATTGGTATACCCCGCTCGGAAGGGGATCGTCGGCGGGACCGAGAAAGCGCGCCGCGAATTGCTCGGTCTTCTTGTCGCGGCGCAAGCCCTCCACCGCCACCAGCTTCAGGTTGATGACCCGGCGCAAGCCTGGACCACCATAAATGGAGAACGTCTCGCCGACGTGGGCCTTGAGGTTGTCGTAGCTGAATCGCTCGCTCAACGACGGCAATGCTTTTTTCGGGGCGGGCGGCTGCCCCTTGGTTGCCGGACCGGCGGCCATCCCGAGTGAGACTCGACCGCCCAGCGCGATGCCCGCGCCATAGGTCATGGCAACCAGAAATGTGCGTCTGTTCATGGGGCGATGGGGAGGTAGAAGTTGAGAGTGTCCACCCACTGGAGTGGGGTCGGTCGCCAGCGGGCGAGGGAGGCGAACGCTTGCACCTCGTTTAGCTGGCGGCAGCAAGCGGATTGGCGAGTTTGAGCCGGTCGAAACGGGTGAAATCCTTGTCGGTGCTGCACAGGGTCGCACCATGTTCAATCGCCAGTGCGGCCAAGTGAGCGTCCATCACCAGCGGACCGGTTGCCTGACCGTTCCGCAACAACGCCGTCAGAATGGACCAGTGCCTCGCGGTCGGTTGCAGGATATCCACGCAAGGACGAGCCAGCCAATCGTCGATGATGGCGGTGGCTTCGGCAATCGAGTAGGGATTCGCATAAATTTTCCGATGGGTGGCGATGCGTAAAAAGGCGAGTATCGTCACCCATGCGAGCCGTATCGGTTCCGCCTCCGACAGGTTTTTTTCCAGCCATTGTTTCGCGGCATCGTGCAGGGTGCTGGAATCATCGTAGGCATAAAGCAAAATGTTGGCGTCGATGAGCCTCATTTATGAAGAGCCCCTTCCACCAGTTCGAGCAAATCGCCGATGTTGTCGTACTCTATCGAGATGCGTGGCCGCAGATCTCGCGCCCGAACCACGAATGGCTCGGTCGCCCGCACCTCTCGCGGTGTGTTGAGGCCAAGCCGCAGGTAAAAATTGACCATCTCCTTAAAGGGCTTTCCGCTACGCCCCATTTCTTCCTTCAGCTTGGCGGCGATGTCGTCGTCCAGGGTCAATGTCGTGCGCATGATCTTGATGCTTTTGTTATGACATCTTGATGCTATCACCGCCTCGAATTCGCCGCAAGGGCATTGCCCTACTCGATACCCAGCCTACCAGATCAACAATCGAAATCTGTCGGGAATGGGTATTACGCAGGTTCAACACCTTGGCCACCACGGAGCAGCCTGCACAAGCGTTCGCCGACGGTTCGCCAGGCGAAGACCGGTGAACTGGCGTGCAGACGCGCCGCTTGCGCCGCGCGGGCATAGCGAACCGGATCGTCGCGCAGGTCGGCGAACGCGCGCGCGACCGCGATGACGTCGACCTCGCCCATCCGCAGCGGCGAATAATCCGTGTAACACGGCTGGGTTGGAACCCGAATCGCGGCATCACCCCAAAGTTCGGCCATGGCGGCGTGATCCGGCACCACTTGCGGTACGCCGGTCGCCGCGTGCTCGAAGCTCACCAAGCCAAATCCCTCGCCGAGCGCGGTGTTGACGCCAAGCGCGCAGGCGTTGTACAGCCGGTTGAGTTCCTCGTCGTCGACCGGACCCGGCGTCGGTGGCCAGAAGATCACTCGATCCCGAATGCCGAGCGCGTCGGCCTGTTGCTTGAGTCCATCGACGAACGGCGAGTGGGCAATAGCGTGGTGCAGGCACAGGCGCACGTCGTCGATGCGGCCTTGGGCGAAACGCGCGAATGCTTCCAGCGTGAGATCGATGCGCTTGCGCGGATCGGGTCGGCTGGCGTTGAGCACCACGAAGCTGGGCCGGTCGAGCCCGAAATAGTCCCGCGCCATCCGCATCCGCGCGGTGATCGAGTCCGCCTGTTCGATGGGCAACAGCGGACGAAAGCGGCCCAGATCGACGCCGTGCCCCGCCACCGCTACCTTGATCGAAGATCGCTGGCTCGCGAGGGCGTCCCGCAAATCGCGGGCGGCGCCTTCGGTGTAGGTGACGAGCGTATGGTAACCCTCCAATTCGTCGACCCATTCGGCGCGTTCCAACCGTCCATCCAGAGGCAGGTAACCGAGCATCGGGACTTGGCCCTTGATCGCGGTCAGTTCGCGCGAATAGTGCTTGAGATACCACAAGTCGTTCAGGGCCAGGATGGCGTCGGCGGCCAGCGCGCCCCAGTTCAAGCGCAGCGCGTAGGCCCCCATCAGGTCGCCGCCGGTCAGGTTGGTGGGCAGCAGCCGGACCCCGGCGGCAAGATCGGTCGGCGGGCCCTGGTAACCGACGCCGACCCAGGTGATGCGGTACTCGCGGACCAAATACGGCAGCAAGGCTTGCAGCACGCGCGTGAAGCCCGTGCCCGGCCGATACCAACCGCAGAGCACCAGATGCGCGGGCTGGCTCAAGCGTCGCTCAGTTGCACGGGGGTGTAGATGGTCTTGCCCTGAATGACGACCGGCAACAATTGAACGGTCAGCACCGGACCCACGCTCGTGGCCGCGATGTTGCTGGCTTCGAAGCCGGGCAGGTTTTGATTGCCGAGCACGCCCACCAGCGCATAGCCGAACGTACCCATGGTACCGCAGCCGAACTGCTGGGCGATCTGCTCGATGCGGCGCAGTTCACGGCCAGCCCCGTTGACGTCGAGGAATTGGAACAAGTCGCCCGTCGGCGTCACGTCCAGACCCAGCCCGAGGGTGGCGACGATCAGGATGTAATCACTGGTGTTGTAGGCACCGAGATTGGGCGCCACGTTCGGCGCCTTCTGCAACTGGTTGTAGACGACGTTCAACGAGCTGCGTTCGATCACCACGAACCAGTAGGCGCGGCCGGTGGACGGCGATTGTTGGACAAGCACGTTCTTGCCGATGGCGATGCTGGCCCACAGGAATTGGGTGTCGCGTGAACTGACCACGGACAATGGAACGGAATTGTCAGCCATGGGAATATCCTTCGAAAGTGGATGAACTTAAACGATTTTGGAATCCGGCGTATCGCGCGAACCTCGGTTCGGTCGAACGAAATCGCGCTATTTCAGGCAGGTTCTTCAAGTCCGAGGCGGATACACTCCCTGTAGCGCGATGCAAAAGTAGAAGGTCAGGTAGGGCTGCATGTTGTTGTGCGGTGCGTCGCCGCCGGCGGGGGTTAAGGCTTGAGCGGACATTGGCTGTATGCCTGCGTCCGAGTTTTGGTACAAAAAACCGCTGGTGGATCGCGCCAACACGCGAGTGTTTGTTGGAGCCTTCAGGTCGCCATCGTCGGAAGAGGCCCGCGGGGTATGGCTATGGGACGGGATTTCGCTCTCAAGCAGAGTAACCGTCTCGCTCCCGCCCGTCTCGCCAAGATCGTGCAGCGACAGACCCGGTCCCTGACCGGGGTGCATCGGGGCTCGACCCTGTAAATCTGGCAAGGCGAAGTTGCTCTTGCCATTGCCGCCATAGGTCGTGCCCAGGAGCGAAAACAGCGCCGTGTTCTGCGACAAGGGCATGAGTTGCCCGTCGCACCAAGCCCAGCCCTTGGGAGCGAAATTGAAGGGGAAAATTCGGATTTCGGCGACGAATGGGTCAGCCATCTCTTTCCTCCTAAGTGGGCGACGGGAAAATCCCGAACAGTGAAATGATGAAATTGATACAGAGATAGGGCTGAAAATTGGTATGCGGCTGGCTCCCGCCGACCGCCGACACCGCGTCCGGATTCATATTGCTGTTGGCCTGATCTTCAATGTAGGGATTAATCACCACCGACTCGGCCAGGACGTTGATAACCGGACTCGTGTTAGTTCCAGCCGAGGTGGACGCCAGCAAGGAATGGCCATGAGCCGGAATCTGGCTAACCGTCAGTGTGACCTCTTCCACCCCGCCTGTTTCCGCCAAGACAAAGCCGTTGCCCATGTGCAAAGGCAAGCGACCGCGCAAATCCGGCAGGGCGAAAGTATCCTGCCCATTGCCGCCATAAGTGGTGCCGATCAACTGGAAAAGCGTTTCGTTTTCGGAAATTGGCAGCAGTTGGCCTTCGCAGAACATCCAGCCCGCCGGCGCGAAATTTCCGGCGAACATCCTAATCTCACCGACATAAGGTTGTGCCATAGCCGTACTCCTTTAGGTCGGGCTGGGGAAAATGCCTTGCAGGGCAATCGAGAAATTCAAGGTCAGAAAGGGCTGCATGTTGAGATGGGCTTGCGAACCGCCAACATTGGCGATGGAACTTGGGCCAAGCGCCGTCAAGTTCGACGGGATGCTGTAAACATTGTTGGCGGTGGCCAGGACATTGTTGACGGCGGGTGCGACGTTCGCATTCGACGGCGAACCCGACAAGGTGTGGGTATGGGTAGGAATCTCGGCAATCGAGAGGGTGTGGGCTTGTTCGCCGCCGCGCTCGCCGAGCGTGTGGCTAGCACCGACGTGGATCGGCGCCCGGCCCTGCAAATTCGGCAGCGCGAAGTTCACCCGCCCATCGCCGCCGAACGTGGTGCCCAGCAATGAGAACAGTCCCTGATTCTGGTTGATGGGCAAGAGTTGGCCATTGCATAAGGCCCAGCCTCTCGGCGCAAAATTGAAGCTCATGATCCGTATTTCCGACAAGAAGGGTTCTGCCATTTTTTCCTCCGTTTTCTCTCAAGATTATGCGCATTCGCCTCGTTCAACCTTTCCGGATAGCACGAGTTCCTTAGGGTAAGGGGCAGGCCGCGCCACCAAAGAAACCTTCGCCTGTGAAGGCCGGATCATTATTCGTGGTGGCGGTAGCGGTAGCGCCGGGATTATTGCCTTGCAAGAAGGTAATCACCGAAGCGGTATCGAAGTTGTTGCCACCCGGAGGTGTATAGCCAGGGAGAACCACGCTTGTGCGGAACCGCTGGCGGAGGCGGATATCCCCATTCTTGAACGATCCACCCGTCAGGCTGTTTGCCAGAGCACCTGCGCCACCAAGCGCGAGGCAAACGGCATGGCTGTCAATTTGACCAAAGACGT
>CALGOO010000197.1 GCA_937960715.1 uncultured Candidatus Competibacteraceae bacterium | reverse complement strand
CGCCGTCAAGGATCCCGCCGAACTGAAGTGGAACGAAGTGGGCGCCGACATCGTGATCGAATCCACCGGCCTGTTCCTGACCGAGGAAACCTGCCAGAAGCATATCGCCGCCGGCGCCAAGAAAGTCATCCAGAGCGCTCCCAGCAAGGACGACACCCCGATGTTCGTCTACGGCGTGAACCACGACAAGTACGCCGGCCAAACCATCATCTCCAATGCGTCCTGCACCACCAACTGCCTGGCCCCCATTGCTAAGGTTCTGAACGATACCTGGGGCATCAAGCGCGGCCTGATGACCACCGTTCACGCCGCCACCGCCACCCAGAAGACCGTGGACGGCCCGTCCAACAAGGACTGGCGCGGTGGCCGCGGCATCCTGGAAAACATCATCCCCTCCTCCACCGGCGCTGCCAAGGCGGTGGGCAAGGTCATCCCCGAGCTGAACAAGAAGCTCACCGGCATGGCCTTCCGCGTGCCCACCTCCGACGTGTCGGTAGTGGACCTGACTGTGGAGCTGAACAAGGAAGCCAGTTACGATGACATTTGCGCCGCCATGAAAGCGGCCTCTGAAGGCCCGATGAAGGGCGTGCTGGGCTACACCGAGGACAAAGTGGTCGCCACCGACTTCCGCGGCGAGAGCTGCACCTCCACCTTCGACAAAGACGCCGGCATCGCTCTGGATAAAACTTTCGTCAAGGTCGTGGCCTGGTACGACAACGAGTGGGGCTACTCCTGCAAAGTGCTGGAAATGGTCCGGGTGATGGCCAAGTAAGCGGTCGCCACGCCGTGGCGGTTCGCAACCACTGAGAGTTTAACCCGCCCCCGCCGACTCGCGCCTCGCGCCCAGTCGGACGGGGGTTTTGTTTGGAGGATTGAAGACCATGAATTTCAAGCGCATGACCGACCTGGAGCTCGCCGGCAAGCGGGTGTTCATCCGCGCCGACCTGAACGTGCCCGTCAAGAATGGCAAAGTCACTTCCGACGCCCGCATCACCGCCTCGATGCCCACTATCGAGCACGCGATGAAGGCCGGGGCGAAGGTGATGGTAACCTCGCACTTGGGGCGTCCAACCGAAGGGGAATTCAAGGAAGAAGACTCGCTCAATCCGGTGGCCGAGGTGATGGCCGCCAAGCTGGGCAAGCCGGTGCGCGTGATCCGCGACTGGGTCAACGGCGGCTTCGAAGTCGCCGACGGTGAAGTGGTGCTGCTGGAAAACTGCCGCACCAACAAGGGCGAAAAGAAGAACAACGAGGAAACCGCCAAGAAATACGCCGCATTGTGCGACATCTTCGTCATGGACGCCTTCGGCACCGCCCATCGCGCCGAGGCCTCCACCCACGGCGTCGCCAAGTACGCGCCGGTCGCCTGCGCCGGCATCCTGTTGACCGAGGAGCTGGACGCGCTGACCAAGGCGCTGGCCAAGCCGGCCCGGCCGCTGGTCGCCATCGTCGGCGGCTCCAAGGTCTCGACCAAGCTGACCGTTCTGGAAAGCCTGTCGGAAAAGGTCGACCAAATGGTGGTCGGCGGCGGCATCGCCAACACCTTCCTCAAGGCGGTCGGCAAGAACGTCGGCAAGTCGTTGTGCGAGGACGATCTGGTGCCGACCTCGCAGGCGCTGCTGGAAAAGATGAAGGCGCGCGGCGCGAACATCCCGATCGCGGTCGACGTGGTCTGCGGCAAGAAGTTCGACGCGGCGGAACCGGCGGTGCTCAAGGACGCCGGCGCGGTCAGCGACGACGACATGATCTTCGACATCGGCCCGAAGAGCGCCCAGGAACTGGCCGACATCATCATGAAGGCCGGCACCGTGGTGTGGAACGGCCCGGTCGGCGTGTTCGAGTTCGACCAGTTCGGCGACGGCACCAAGACCGTCGCCATGGCGATCGCCAACACCAAAGCGTTTACCCTGGCCGGCGGCGGCGACACCATCGCGGCCATTCAGAAGTACGACATCTACGACAAGGTGTCCTACATCTCCACCGCCGGCGGCGCGTTCCTGGAATTCCTGGAAGGCAAGGTGCTGCCCGCCGTCGAAATTTTGGAGGCGCGCGCCAACGGTTGATTTCCGACGAGCGCTGGGCGGACACCCAACGGGCGGCTCATGGCCGCCCGTTTCCTTTGGCGAACCATGGAAACAACTTCCAAAAAGCGCGATGCGGCAGCGGCGATTTTGTCATAATACCCAGTCCATCCGCGCGGATGGTTAGAGCGTGCAAGACATTTTCATTCATTAGTCATCGTTAGAAAAACCACTATGACCGCTATGCTTAAATCTCATGCCAAGGTTGGCGTTTACGTGGACGCCGCCAATATTTCCCGTAATGGCGGGCAGCGCATGCAATATGACGTATTGCGCGAGTTCGCCTGCCGTGATCATGCCGAACCGCTTCGGTTGAACGTTTACCTGACCTACGACGAGGAACGCGCCGAAACCAACGCGGTCTATCGAGACAAGGCCCGCGCTTACCAGTCGGCCTTGCGCGAACTGGGCTACAAAGTCATCGAGAAACGGGTCAAATGGTTTCAGGACGAGGCCGGCAACCGCTACGGCAAGGCCAACGCCGATCTCGACATGGCCGTGGACGTACTGCTGCAATCGGAGAATCTGGATCGGGTGCTGCTGGCGACCGGCGACGGTGATTTCGTGCAAGTGGTGCGCGCCCTGCAGAACAAGGGTTGCCGGGTCGAAGCCCTGGCGTTCGACAACGTGTCCGAGGAGTTGCGCCGGGAGTCGGACATGTTCGTGTCCGGCTATCTGGTGCCGGGCCTGCTGCCGACCCGGGGCGATGACTACTTCGCGCCGACCTGGGGGGCGATGGGGTCGCGGGTGCGCGGTTACTGCTACCACCATGACGACAACAAGAGCTTTGGCTTCATGCGGTTTCTGGTCAAGCTGTCGCCCTATCTGTGGAAGACCGACTCGCGCGATCCCGACTCTCCGTATCGGACGGCGTTCTTTCACGACTCCAGCCTGCCGGATGGATTCAACGTGATGAAACTGCCGTCCCGCAACCATATCTTCGAATTTACCCTGGCCGAACCGAACGGCAAGCAACCGGTCGCCACCGATATCCTGCTGGTCCATCCCACTTCACCCTGAGGAGAAGGATATCTGGAGCGGCGTGTCGAGGCTCATTTCCGTCGAGAACCATCATGCGTAATTTCCGAATCCCGAAATCCCTGGCCTGGTTCCCCCTGATTCTCGCGCTGAGCCTGACGGGGGCTTTCGCCAAACCGGTCGAACCGACCGGCGCGGAGCTTGCCGCCGGCGCCGCTCCAACCCTCACCCCGACCGACCGGCAGGCCGCGCTCGACAAAACCATCGCCGAACTGTTGTCTCAGCATCATTATCGCCAGAGCAAACTGGACGATCGGCTGTCCGCTCTGATCCTGGCCAACTATCTCGACGATCTTGACTTCAGTCGCGCCTATTTCCTGGCCAGCGACATCGCTGGTTTCGAAAAGTACCGCGCCACCCTGGACGATGCGCTGAAAAAGGGCGATTTGCAGCCCGCCTACGACATCTTCAACGTCTATCTGCGCCGGCTGACGGAGCGGACCGCCCGGATTCAGGCTTTGCTCCGGCAGGATTTCCGCTTCGACGTGAACGAGTCGCTGGACGTGAACCGCAAGAACGCGTCCTGGGCCAAGACGTCGGCCGAGCTGGACGATTTCTGGCGCAAGCGGCTCAAGCACGAGCTGCTGACACTGCTGCTGTCCGGCAAGGATCGGGCCGCCGCCCGCGAGTTGCTGGTCAAGCGTTACGACAACCGCCTGCGACAGGCCCAGCAAACCGCCAGTGGTGACGTGTTCCAGTTGTACATGAACGCGGTCGCCCAGGCGTTCGATCCGCATACCGCCTATTTCTCGCCGCGCAACACCGAAAACTTCAACATCCAGATGCGGCTGTCGCTGGAGGGCATCGGCTGCGTCCTGCGGATGGATGAGGAAATGGTGACGGTGGTTGAACTGGTCGCTGGTGGTCCCGCCGATCTCAGCCAGCAGATCAAGGCCGGCGACCGGATCGTGGCGGTGGCGCAGGGCGACAGCGAACCCTGGCTGGATGTAGTGGGCTGGCGATTGGACGATGTGGTGGAGCGCATCCGCGGTCAGCGCGGCACGGTGGTGCGCTTGAAGGTGCTACCCGGCAAGGCCGGCGCGACGGCGGCGGAGAAAACCATTCGGCTGGTGCGCGACACCATCAAGCTGGAGAAGCAGGCCGCCAAGAGCGAGGTCAAGACGCTGCGCGGCGCCGATGGCCGCGCGTTGCGGATTGGGGTGATCACCATCCCGACCTTTTACAGCGACTTCGAGGCCGCCCGCCGCCGCGATCCCAACTACCGCAGCACCACCCGCGACGTCCGACGGTTGCTGGACGAGATGAACGGCAAAGTGGACGGCCTGGTGTTGGATCTGCGCGAGAACGGCGGCGGTTCCCTGCAGGAGGCGGTGGATCTGACCGGGCTGTTCATCGGCGAGGGGCCGGTGGTGCAGGTGCGCGACGCCAGCGGCGGCGTGGAAGTCGAACAGGACAGCGAACCCGGCCAAGCTTACGACGGACCGCTGGCGGTGCTGGTGGACCATGCCAGCGCCTCGGCCTCGGAAATCTTCGCCGGCGCCATTCAGGATTACGGTCGCGGCCTGGTCGTGGGCGATCCCACCTTTGGCAAGGGCACGGTGCAAACCCTGGTGGATCTGAACCGGCTCACCCGAGCCAAGGATCCACAGGGTCAACTGAAGCTGACCATCGCCAAATTCTACCGGGTCAGCGGCAGCAGCACCCAGCATCGCGGCGTTCGACCGGATATCGCCATTCCCTCGGCGGTGGACAGCGAGGAGGTCGGCGAAAGCGCGCAAAAGAACGCGCTGCCCTGGGACGAAATCGCCGCCGCTCGCTATCGCGGCGACCGTGGCGTCCCGGCCCTGGCGCCCGAACTGGCGCGGCGGCATCAGGCGCGGGTCGGCGGCGATCCCGACTATCAGGCGTTCCTGCGCGATCTCGAATTCACCCGGCAGCAGCGCGACAAGACCATGGTCTCGCTGCTGGAGAGCCAGCGCCGGCTCGAACGGGAGCGCCTTGAAGCCTGGCAGCGGGAACGCGAGAACCGCTACCGTGTCGCCAAGGATCTGCCGCCGCTCAAGGCCGGCGACGAAATCCCGGAAGGCAAGGACAGCGCGATTCCGGACATGGCGCTGGAGGAAAGCGCCCGTATCGTCGCCGATCTGATCGTGTTGAGCGGTTCCGGCAACGCGCTGGTCATGAGTCGCTAGCGGCATGGCGCCGGTGGCGCTGACGCTGGATGGAACGCTGGCCGAGCGGCTGACCACCGCGCTCGAGCGATTGGCGACCGCCTTGCCCAGCGCGCCGGAACCGCCGGACTGGGCGCGCTATCGGGCCTTTCGCTGGCGGCGAACCGGCCCGCGTGGCTACCTGCAACCGGTGCGGCATCCCCACCGGCTGCGGCTGGCCGACCTGCAACGGATCGACCGGCAAAAGGCGGCCATGGATTTGAACGCGCGGCAATTCCTGGCCGGGCGGCCGTGCAACGACGTGCTGTTGTGGGGCGCGCGCGGGACCGGCAAATCCTCGTTGGTCAAGGCCCTGCTCAATGAATACGCCGACCGGGGCTTGCGGCTGATCGAAGTGGACAAGCACGATCTGATCGATCTGCCGGACATCGTCGAGCCCTTGTTCGAACGACCCGAGCGGTTTCTGCTGTACTGCGACGATCTGTCGTTCGAGGCCAACGATCCCAGCTATAAGGCGTTGAAGGCGATGTTGGACGGTTCGATCAACGCCGCGCCGGACAATGTGCTGTTGTGCGCCACCTCCAACCGCCGCCACCTGTTGCCCGAATACATGCGGGAAAATCAGGATGCCCGGATCGTCGAGGGCGAGTTGCACCACGGCGAGGCGGTGGAGGAAAAAATCTCGCTGTCGGAACGCTTCGGCTTGTGGCTGTCGTTCCATCCGTTCAACCAGGATGATTACCTGGCCATCGTCGGTTACTGGCTGGAACAGCTTGGCTGGCCGGCGGGTCTGGACCACGCGGCACGCGAGGCAGCGTTGCGCTGGGCCTTGCAACGCGGGTCGCGCAGCGGCCGGGTGGCCTGGCAGTTCGTCCGCGACTGGGTGGGTCGGAGCAGCGTCTGATCCTCAGTGGGTCCGATGCTGGGCGAAGGCGATCCGGTCGATCACCGCCATGACCAGCGCCGACACCACGAAGGTCAGATGAATGACCACCAGCCAGAACAACTGGTTATTCCACAGCGATACATCTTCTTGTCCCTGCACGGCGGTCATGAATGCCTTGAGCAGGTGAATGGAGGAAATGGCGACGATGGCGACCGCCAGCTTGATCTTGATGGTCGCCGCGTCGATCCTGCCCAACCAGGACGGTTTTTCCTGGCCCTCGGTCACGTCGAGACTGGATACGAAGGTCTCGTAGCTGCTGAGAATCACCATCACCAGCAGATTGGCGACCAGCGCCATGTCGATCAGGGCCAGCGCCGACAAGACCAAATTCACCTCGGTGACGGTGGCGATGACGGCGAACAGATGGGCGACCTCCTGAAAGGCCTTGACCGTGAATAGGATCAGAACGGCGATCAGCGCCAGGTAGATCGGCGCCAGCAGCCAACGGCTGAGCAGGATGGTGCGTTCGAGCAGGGTTTCAAGAGTTTTCATGGCTTGTGCAAAGGGTGATGGCGCCGAGTTTTTTCGGCGGTTCTTGGTCAGGGTGGAATCCAGCGGGCGTTGCCCTCGAAGCCCGGTTTGGCGCTGACGGCGCTCGCGTTGGACCCGTCAATCATCCAGGTTCTGGGGTGGGGTTCGCAGCCAAAAGGTGACTGGGCCGTCGTTGGTCAGGCTGACCCGCATGTGGGCGCCGAACCGGCCGGTCGCGACCGGCGCGTGTCGACGCTGGGCTTGTTCGACCAGATAGCCGAACCGTCGTTCGCCCTCGGCGGGCGACGCGGCCGGGGCGAAGCTGGGCCGCATCCCCTTGCCGGTGTCGGCCGCCAGGGTGAACTGGGGGACCAGCAGCAGGCCGCCGCCGATCTCGCGCACACTCAGGTTCATTTTACCCTCGGCGTCGGCGAATACCCGATAACCCAGCAACCGTTCCAACAAGCGGTCGGCCTGGGTTTCGCCATCGCCGCGCTCCACCCCGACCAGCACCAGCAGTCCCGGCCCGATCGCGCCAACGAGATCGCCGCCGACCTCGACCCGCGCCTCCGTGACCCGTTGCAACAACCCGATCATGCCAGCCGATCCGCGAAGCCCTGGGTTGCGGTGATCAGCGCGTCCACGATGCCCGGTTCGCTGGCGGCGTGGCCAGCGGGGGTGACGATGCGCAATCCCGCCTCCGGCCAGGCCCGCAGCAGGGCCCAGGCGTTGTCCAGCGGACAGACCACGTCGTAGCGACCATGGATGATGATGCCGGGAATGCCGCGCAAGCGGCCCGCGTCGCGCAGCAGTTGATCCGGTTCCATGAAACAGTGATTGATGAAGTAGTGGCACTCGATGCGGGCCAGGCTCAGCGCCCGGCGGGCCTCGCCAAACTGTTCGACCAGGGCCGGATTGCTCTCCAGCGTCAGCGTGGCGCCTTCCCATACCGACCAGACCTTGGCCGCTCGCAGCCGTTCCAACTCGTTGTCGCTGGTCAGCCGCCGATAATAGGCCCGAACCAGATCATCCCGTTCCGCCACCGGGATCGGCGCCAGGAAGTGTTCCCACAGGTCGGGGAACAAGCGGTTGGCACCGGCCTGATAGAACCAGTGAATGTCCCGGTCGCGGCACAGGAAGATGCCGCGCAGGATCAGTCCCAGCACCCGTTCCCGGTGGGTCTCGGCGTAAGCCAGCGCCAGGGTCGACCCCCAGGAACCGCCGAACACCAGCCAGCGATCGATGCCCAGGTGCTCGCGCAGCTTTTCGATATCCGCCACCAGATGCCAGGTGGTGTTGTCGCGCAACTCGGCGTGCGGACTGGACTGACCGCAACCGCGCTGATCGAACAGCACGATACGGTAGCGCTGGGGATCGAAGAACCGCCGGTGCAGCGGCTCGCAGCCGGCGCCGGGACCGCCGTGCAGAAACAGGACCGGCAACCCGTTCGGAATGCCGCACTCCTCGACCTGCAGGGTGTGCCGGTTGTCCACGGCCAGACGCTGGCTGGCGTAGGGCTTGATCTCGGGAAACAGGACGCGCATGGGGGCTCCAATTCGAGGCGGAGGGAAGGGCTTCGGTTGAATCTCGTCGTCGCCGATTTTACCCGCAATCCGCTCGGACCCGACACCGCGCCTAGAGGATGTAATCCACCACCGCGTCCAGATCGTCGAATACTCGACCACCCCGTGGCTCGACCTTGGCCTCGTCGCCATGGCGATATTTGCCGGTTCGCACCAGAACACCGCGCAAGCCAGCCGCCAGCGCGCCGCACACGTCCATTTCGGCGTCGTCGCCGACCATCACCACATCCTGCGGCGGCAGGTCGAGGCTGGCGACCGCCGCCTGGAAAAAGTCGTCCGAGGGTTTGCCGAGCACCACCGCTTCCAGTTCGGCGGCGTATTCCAACGCCGCCATGAATGGCCCGACGTCCAGATTCCAGCCGCCGCCATTGCGAAAATAGCGGTTGGAACCCATCGCCAGCAGCGGCAACCCATCCAACAACAGCCGGAAGCACTGATTGAGCGATTCATAGGTAAATTCGGGCCCAGCGTCGCCGAGCAGCACCGCGCCAGGCGCTGGCCCGGTCAGGTCGGCAAACTCACCCCTGATGTCGGGATGGACCAGCAGGTGTGGCGTCAGGTTGCGGGCGATCAGGTACTGGCGGGCCGCCACCACGGGCGTGAACAGGTGCTGGAGCGACACTTCCAAGCCCATGCGCGTCAGTCGGTTAACCAGGCTGGCGCGGGTCAGACGGGTGGTATTGGTTACGAAGCGCAGCGGAATACCGGCCGCGCGCAGGCTAAGCAAGGCCTCGCGGGCGCCGGGCAGGGGATAGCCGCCGACGTATAGCACGCCTTCCAGGTCAATCAACACGCCATGAATCATGAAATTCCCACTGGATCGGATTTGGGACCGCGACTGGGGCCACTGACGGGGCGGCCGTCGTTTCCAGTGAGTATAGAAGGCGCTGAGTTAAGGAGAACTCAAGTGGTCCCGTTTGCCGGATTCAAGTCGCCGCGCCCAGGGCCAAGGCTCGCTGGCGAGTGGCGGCGCGTTCGGCGGCGAGGGTAGCGGCATCATGGTCGGCGGCGAATTCCGGCCAGCCGGCGGCATGACGACCGATCAGCGCGGCCAGGGTCGTGATATGGGCTGGATCGTCGTTCAGGGCTGGAAGGTAGCGGTAGCGTTCGCCGCCGCCGGCCAGGAACACCCGACGGTTTTCGATGGCGATTTCCTCCAGCGTCTCCAGGCAGTCGGCGGCGAAACCGGGGCAAGCCACATCCACGCTTTTGATCCCGGCCTTCGCCCAGGTGGCCAGCAGGGTGCTGGTATAGGGTTGCAGCCATTCGGCGCGGCCGAAACGGGACTGGAACGCCACCGCCCATTGATCCGGTTGCAGATCCAGCCGTTCCGCGACCAGCCGGGCGGTTTTATGACACTGGCAATGATAGGGGTCGCCGGCCAACAGGTTTCGCTTGGGCAGACCATGGAAGGAAAACAGGAGTCGCTCGCCGGGCTGGTCGGCGCGCGCGGCGCGCAGGTGGGCGGCCAACGCGTCCAGATAGCCGGCATCGTCGTGGTACTGGGTGATGAACCGCAATTCCGGCAACCAGCGCCAGGTCCGCAGTTCGGCGGCGACCGCGTCGAAGGTCGAGGCGACCGTGGCGGCGGAGTATTGCGGGTACAGCGGCAGCACCAGCAATCGCCGAACGTCGGCGGCCCGCAGTTCCGTCAGCGCGGCGGCGATGGAGGGGTTGCCGTAGCGCATTCCGACCGCCACCTGGATCGGACCGGGATAGCGTTCCGCCAACTTCGCCGCGACCGCGACCGCCTGCCGTTGGCTGATCGCCAGCAGTGGCGAACCGCCCTGAGTCCAGATGAGCTGGTATTTGCGCGCCGAGCGGGCTGGCCGAACCCGCAGAATAACCCCGTGCAGAATCAGCCACCACAACGGCCGGGGCAATTCCACCACCCGTGAATCCCAGAGGAACTCGGCCAGATAGCGGCGCACCGCGGTGGGTGTGGGCGCGTCGGGCGTACCGAGATTGGCCAGCAGAATGCCGGCGCGGGCGGGCTGGTCGTGGGTAAAGAGGGAGGAAGCGTTCGATTTCATCGGGGGTTCGGTTTCCGTTGATGACGCGAAATGACAAGAGCGTTCCATTTTTCGCCAGGATAATTACAAATCCAATACGATTTCATGAGCGGTGGAGAATGCTTTTCGGCCCGGTGAGAGGTCATGACAGCTACTACCTCGGCGCGAATCCGAATGGGAAAGTGGCAGCGAAGATCAGGAAAGCCGCGAAAAAGCCGATCGGATGGCAACGGTTCGAATGAATGCCGGTGATTGAAAGGGGCGGTACCCAACCGTCTCCGTACCGATGCCAACACCGACCCGCTTCGATAGGGCTATATTGAATAGGTAACACATCCTTTTTTAAGGAGGATTATCATGCAGGCCAAATTCTGGCGAACCACCCTGATGTTCGCCTTGCTTTCACCCTTGACCGTCAGTGTGGCCATCGGCCAGGACAAGGCCCCGACGCCCACTTCGGTTCCACCACCGGCTCGGACCGGTGCGTCCAATCAAGTCCTGGAGCAGGGCGCGCTCGATCTGGTGAAGAAGATGAGCGCCAAGCTGGCGGCGACCCCGGCGTTTCTGGTCCGCACCCGTAGCTCCCTCGAAGCGCCGGGCGGCACTGGCCAGCTCCTGACCTTTTTCACCGAATCCACGGTCGCGGTCAAGCGCCCGAACCAGTTGAGCGCCGAGATTCGTGGCGATGCTCCGCCGTTCGATTTCCATTACAACGGCGTCAAGATGACCGCCTACGAACCCACGCACAAGCTCTACGCCACGGCGGACGCGCCCAAGACCCTGGACGAACTGGTGCCGTTCGCGGCCAAGACCGCTGGCATCCTGCTGCCGTTCGAGGACGTGCTCTACAGCGATCCCTACGCGGTTCTAACCAAGAATCTGACCAGCGCGTTCTACGCCGGGTTCTCGGTCATTCGCGGCGCCCGCTGCGAGCATGTGGCGCTGACCACGCCGGAGATCGAAGGGCAAATCTGGATCGATGCCAAGACCGATTTGCCCTGCCTGATCGCCGGCACCCTGCGCAATGTACGGGGCGCTCCGCGCTTCACGGTGGAGTTCTACGACTGGAAGTTGAAACCGGAACTTCCCGACAAGCTCTTCACCTTCACCAAACCCGAAGGCGCCAAGCCGATGGATTTCCGCGCCCTGACCGGGACGAAACCGTAACCCTTTGGAGGTGACATCATGCGGAAACAGCTATTGATGCTCGGAATGGCCGGACTGTCGCTTCTGCCGTTGCAGGCTCACGCCTGGGGCGGCTTCCACGGTGGAGGCGGGTTTCACGCCGGCGCGGGTGGCTTCACCGCCTGGCACGGCGCGGGCTGGGGCGGCGGCGGCTTTGGCGGGGCCTATCACGCCGGCTATGGCGGCGTCACCCATGTCGGCTACGGCGGCGTCACTCATGTCGGCTACGGCGACGCCTATCACGCTGGTTATGGCGGCGGCGCCTACTACCATCCTGCTTACGCGGCGGGCGGCTGCTGGGGTTGCACCACCGGCTACAGCGCCGGCGCGGTCGCGGCGGCCGGCGCGGTGGGGCTGGCGGCGGGCGCGGCCATCGGCTCGGCGGCGGCCAGCCCGACGGTGGTGGTGCAACAACCGGTGTATGTCACGGGACCCACCATCGGCAGCGAGGTGGTGGCCCTGCCCGGCGGCTGCAACAGCGTCGACGCCAACGGCAACACCTACTACAACTGTGGCAGCGCCTACTACCAGCCGCACTTCGGCAGCAACGGCGTGTACTACACGGTCGTGGCAAGCCCGCTTTGATCCAACGCAACCGTTTGCTCCCATCGCCCGCTGGCGGAAGGGGGTTGGGAGAGGAGGCAATAATGCTCGAAAGATTTGCAATCCTTGTCTTGGCATCCTGGCTTGTGTCCGCCTGCGTCTCTCCCGAGGAGCAACACGCGGCCGACGCCCAGCGTTGCACGGGTTTCGGCTTTACCATGGGAACCACCGCCTTTGCCAACTGCATGATGAGCACGGCGAACCAACGTGAGGCGCAGCAGGCGGCCATCCTGAGTCAGCGAACCGCGCGGGACGCTGAAGAAGCGCGAGCCCGCCAGGCCCGGGACCGGGCAGACCAGGATGCCTGGGATCGACGAACCGGGCAGGGGATCTATGCGTCACCCTCGGTAATGCCCAACGAGCCGACCCGCTCCGATCATTCCAAATCCGAGTGTCACAAGGATGAAAACACCACCACGCTACCGGACGGGACGGTCCGGATGACCAGCAACGAACGTTGCTCATCATCATCGTTTTAGCAATCTTGCTCCAATCCGAAGGAGGTTGGCATCGATGAAAAGATCCTCGCCTTCGTCGCAGTCGTGGAAGTCAGTACCGGACAGTTAACCTTTCCCCAACGAACCACCCGGGGATTCGCACATGATGAACCAACGTTCCCTGATGACCGCCACGGCGTTGTTGGTGTCGCTGATCGTGGCTCCCGGCCTGGCGCGGGCCGAAATGAGCGCCGAGGAACTGGCGAAGCTGGCGCAGAACCCGGTGGGCAACCTGATCAGCCTGCCGTTCCAGAACAACACCAATCTCAATTTCGGGCCGGAGAAGGGGACGCAGAACATCCTCAATATCCAGCCGGTGATTCCGATTTCGGTGAACGACGACTGGAACATCATCACCCGCACGATCATCCCGGTGATCTCGATGCCGTCGCTCTATCCGGGCGATGATCGGACCAACGGCATCGGCGACATGCAGATCACCGCGTTCCTGTCTCCGGCCAAGCCCGGTCACTGGATTTGGGGCGCGGGGCCGGTCGTCCAGTTACCGACCAACCGCAACGCGGAACTCGGCAACAAGAACTGGGGTATGGGTCCGTCGCTCGTGGTGCTGCATCTCGACAAAGGCGATCCGTGGGTGTACGGCGTGCTGGTCAACAACATCTGGTCGCTCACCAGCGACCAGCGTGGCGGCTCCTACAACAATGGCCTGATCCAGCCCTTCGTCAACTACAACTTCGATGGCGGCTTCTACCTCACCAGCGCACCGATCCTCACCGTCAACTGGAAAGCTGACAGCGGCCAGCAGTGGACCGTGCCCTTGGGCGGCGGCGTGGGCAAGATCTTCCACCTCGGCAAGTTGCCGGTGAATACGCAGTTGTCGGCCTACTACAACGCGGTCACGCCCGATGACGGCGCCAACTGGCAGATTCGCGCGCAGGTGCAATTGATGTTTCCCAAATAACGACCGTTCAAGCTGGAACGACAGGTTTATGACCATAAAATAACCTATTGATAAATATCTAAATAGATATATGTTGATTGCCATGAACGGGAACGAGGTCATCAAAAAACTGCAAGCCGCTGGCTGGACGCTGGATCGAATTAACGGCAGCCATCACATCATGATGAAGGATGGCAAGATGGTCCCGGTCCCCGTTCACGGCAATCGCGACCTCGGCCCTGGCTTGGTGGCATCCATCGCCCGGCAAACCGGCGTCAAACTGAAATAAAGAGGCCGTTATGGATATTCGCTATCCCGCTGTGCTGGAAACTCAAGAGAACGGCGCGCTCCTGGTGCGCTTCGTCGATTTGGACGACACCTTTACGGAAGGCGCAACGCTGGACGAAGCGTTGTTTAATGGCGCCGAAGTGCTGTCGGCCATGCTGGGGTGCCGGCTGGATCACGATCTACCCGTTCCCGTCCCGTCCCCCGCTGGCGAAGGGATGTATTTGATCGCCCCGGACGCCCGAACCCAAGCGGCCCTGCTGATCCGTCGGGCGCGGGGGGATCGGTCGCTGGCGGAACTGGCCCGCTCGCTGGAAACCTCCTGGCCCTCGGCTCAGCGGTTAGAAAATCCCCGCCACTCCCCGACGCTGCGCCAACTGGAAAAGGCGGCGGCGGCCTTGGGCAAACGCCTGGTGTTGGCGCTGGAGTGATGCGGCGCTCCGGTTTAATTCCCTTGAAATCGGAGGAATCGAACCGATCGAATTCCACTCGCTTGGAATCGCCCGCGCCGCGTCCTGCTCCCCCGCTGGCAACGAATTCGGGCCGGACGCCCGGACGGGCCGGTCGGACCCAGTATCGAATGGACCGAACCGACCTGGAGCCCGGTCGCCGGCCGCGCCCCAATATGCCGAAGCGATGGGCGGTTCAATTACCTATCCTTACCGCTGGAACGCCGCTTTCCAGTCGCCATTTTCAAGAGGAGTGACACCAACATGACCAACGCCCGTTTCAATCATCGGCGCGCGATGCGCACGTGGCTAGCGGGGGTGGGCCTTCTGGGCCTTTCCGCCTGCGGTAGCCTGCAACCACCCCCCACCGCGCAGAGTATTGCCGGCCTGACGCCCGCGGGCACCGTGACCCTGACCGAGACCGTCGCGGCGGGCATGACGGGGGGAACCGGTGCGCTGACGTTCCAGGGGCGCACCTATCCGTTCAAGGTCGTCGGTACGGTGGTCGGACCCGGCGGCGCTTCGCGGGTCCAGGCCAGCGGCGAGGTTTACCGGCTGAACCGTCTGTCCGACTTCGAGGGGACTTATTCGGAGGGAACGGGGCATGCCGGACTCGCTACGTCGGGTAAGGCGGAATTGTGGATGCGGAATCAGGCGGGCGTGATCATGCACCTGACCGGCACCAGCGAGGGCGTCGTGCTCTCGCTTGGGCGCGATGAGGTTCTGGTCCAACTAGCGCACTGAACCCACGCAACCGAACGGGACCAGCGGGTCCGACCCCTTCGAGACGACGCGGGCCGGCCCGCCGGGCGCATCAGCGAGAGGTGAAACATCATGAAGTGCGTCAAAAAACGCAGCAGCGTTCGGTAACTCCCCTGCTGGGAAAAGCAGTGCGAGTCCCGGTCCCACCGGGAAAACCATAACGTTAATGAGGAGCCACCTATGCAGATACGTTCATTGAGCGGCCTTCACCGGGAGCGTTGTCCCGGGTTGGGGCGAGGCATCTGCTCGATCCTGATCATCGTGGCCGGTTTCGCCGCCAGTGGCGCTCAGGCTGACCGGCCACCGCGCCGGCGCGGTGGCCGCCGCCGGGGCCGTGGGCTTGGCCGCCGGCGCGGCGGCGGCCAGCCCCACGGTGGTGGTGCAACAGCCGGTGTATGTCACGGGGCCCGCGATCGGCACCGAGGTGGTCGCGCTGCCTGGCGGTTGCAACAGCGTCTCCGCCAATGGCATCACCTACTACAATTGCGGCAGTGCCTACTACCAGCCGCATTTTGGCGGCAACGGCGTGTAGTTGTAGCGAACCCGTTTTGATCCAACGCAACCGCTTGCTCCCGTCGCCCGCTGCTGGAAAGAGGCCAAGATGCTCGAAAGATTGGTAGTCCTTGTCCTGGCCTCCTGGCTCGTGTCCGCCTGCGTCTCTCCCGAAGAGCAACGCGCGGCCGACGCTCAGCGTTGCTCCGGTTTTGGCTTTACCATGGGAACCAGCGCTTTTGCCAACTGCATGATCAGCATGGCGAACCAAAGCGATGCGCAGCAGGCGGCTGTCCTGAGTCAGAGAACCGCGCGGGACGCGGAAAGCGCGCAAGCCCGCCAGGCCCGGGACCGAGTAACCCAGGATGCCTGGGACCGGCGCACCGGGTTTGCGACCCCCTGGGCCACGTCCAACAAGCCGACCAGCTTGGATAATTCCAAATTCGAGTGCCATAGGGAGGAAAACACCGTCACGCTACCGGACGGGACGGTCCGGATGACCAGCAACGAACGTTGCTCATCATCATCGTTTTAGCAATCTTGCTCCAATCCGAAGGAGGTTGGCATCGATGAAAAAAACCATCATTTCAGCCTTGGCGTTGGTGGCCTGTCTCGCTTTGGGCGGCGCCCAGGCCGCCGATACCCCACACGTTACCGGCGTTCCAGGTTCGCCCAGCGCGACGACGACCATCAGCGGCGAGCAACTGCCGCCGCCTGATCCGAAATTCGGCGGGGTGATCAAGGACGATGCCCTGCAATCGAAACCCTGGTGGGCGCCGCGCGTGGTGCCGCCCAAGGGTGCGCCCAACGTGTTGCTGATCATCACCGACGACGCCGGCTTCGGCGTGCCCAGCACCTTCGGCGGCGTGATCCCGACGCCGACCATGGACCGCATCGCGAACCAGGGTCTGCGCTACAACCGCGTGTTCTCCACCGCGCTGTGCTCGCCGACGCGCGCCGCGCTGATCACCGGCCGCAATCACCACTCGGTCGGCTTCGGCGTGATCTCCGAGCAATCCACCGGCTTCCCCGGTTACAACAGCATCATCGCCAAGGATAAGGCGACCATCGGCCGCATCCTGAAGGACAACGGCTACTCGACGTCGTGGTTCGGCAAGGATCACAACGTACCGGCGTTCCAAGCCAGCCAGATCGGCCCGTTCGACCAGTGGCCGACTGGCATGGGCTTTGAGTACTTCTACGGCTTCGTCGGCGGCGACGCCAACCAGTGGCAGCCGAACCTGTTCCGCAACACCACACAGATCTATCCGTTCCAGGGCAAGCCGGGCTGGAACCTCATCACCGGCATGGCCGACGACGCCATCGACTACATGACGCGGATGCACCAGACCGATCCGTCCAAGCCGATCTTCATCAAGTACGCGCCCGGCGCCACCCACGCGCCGCACCACCCGACCAAGGAGTGGGTGGACAAGATCAGTGCGATGAAGCTGTTCGACGACGGTTACGAGAAATTGCGCGAGCGGATCTTCGCCAACCAGAAGCGCCTGGGCGTGATCTCACAGGACGCCAAGCTGTCGCCCTGGCCGAAAGACGTGCTGAAGCCTTGGGACCAGCTCAGCGCCGACGAGAAGAAGCTGTTCATCCGCCAGGTGGAGGTTTTCGCCGCCTACGCCGCCTACAACGACCACGAGATCGGCCGCGTGATCCAGCACTTCCAGGACCTCGGCCGACTCGACAACACGCTGGTCATCTACATCAACGGCGACAACGGTACCAGCGCCGAGGGCGGCCCGCTGGGCACGCCGAACGAGGTCGCGTTCTTCAATGGCCTCAACAAATTGCCCGCCGAAGTGCAGTTGAAGTTCTACGACGTTTGGGGCACCGAGCAGACCTACAACCACATGTCGGCCGGCTGGTCGTGGGCCTTCGACACGCCGTTCTCGTGGTTCAAGCAAAACGCCTCGGCGCTGGGCGGCATCAACCAGAACATGGTGGTGTCGTGGCCGGCGCGCATCAAGGACCAGGGCGCGCTGCGCGAGCAGTTCGTGCATGTGATCGATGTCGTGCCGACGATCCTGGAAGCCGCCGGCATCCGCGCTCCCGAAGTCGTGGACGGCATCAAGCAGGCGCCCATCGAGGGCACCAGCTTCGCCTACACCTTCGACGCGGCCAACGCCAAGGCGCCGTCGCGGCACAAGACGCAGTACTTCGAGATGATGGGCCAGTGGGCGCTGTACGACGACGGCTGGTTCCTGAGCACCAAGGTCAACCGCGCGCCCTGGGAAGCCTTCGGCCCGGCCAACCCGGACCCGTTGAACAACCAGGTGCTCGAACTGTTCGACCTGAACAAGGACTTCAGCCAAACCGAGAACGTCGCGGCGAAGTACCCGGACAAGGTCAAGGAACTTAAGGAGAAGTTCATCGCCGAGGCTCGCAAGCACCAGGTGTTCCCGATGGATGCCTCAGTGGCGGGGCGCATCGTCGCGCCACGCCCGAACATCACCACCGGGCGCACCGAATTCGTCTACACCCGGCCGATGGTCGGTCTGCCGCAGGGCGATTCGCCGAATATCCTGAACGCCTCGTACACGATCACCGCTGACATCGAGGTACCCGCAAGCGGCGCCGAGGGCATGATCCTGACCTCGGGCGGGCGCTTCGCCGGCTACGGCTTCTATCTGCTCAAGGGCAAGCCGGTGTTCCTGTGGAACCTGGTGGACCTGAAGCGGGTGAAGTGGGAGGGTTCCGAAGTCCTCGCACCCGGCAAGCACACGCTGGAGTTCGACTTCAAGTACGACGGCCTGGGTATCGGAACCCTCGCGTTCAACAACATGAGCGGCGTCGGTCGTCCCGGCACCGGCACGCTGAAGGTCGACGGCAAGGCGGTGCAGACCATCGCGATGGAGCACACGCTGCCGATGATCCTGCAATGGGACGAGAGCTTCGACATCGGCTCGGACACGCTGACCGGCGTGAACGACGCCGACTACAAGCCGCCGTTCCCGCTGACCGCCAAGCTGAACAAGCTGACGATCCAGGTGAATCGGCCGCAACTGTCGCCCGAGGACATCAAGAAACTCGAAGAAGGGATGGCGAACGCCGCCGATGCGAAGTAATTTTTTTCAGTCGTGAACCGCGCGGGCCGTTCCGACCATTCCGGGACGGCCCGCGCATTCAATCAACTGTTGTGAGACCAATGAGAGGAAAGAAACGATGAAGCGAGTCCTGTTCAATTCGATACTGGCTGCCGGCTTGATGACGGCTGCCTTGTTCGTTTCCAGCAGCCAAGCCAGGGAGAGCGCCTTTGAAGCCGTGCCATTGGGCGTTGAAGCCTACATCTATGGTTATCCGCTGGTCACCATGGAAATGACCCGGCGCGTGATGACCAATGTCGAGAAGCCGGAAGGCACACGCGCTCCGATGGGGCAGTTTGTCCGGATGCGCCAGTATCCTTCCGCGACGTTCAGAGACGTTACTGCCCCGAACGCCGACACGCTGTACACCACCGCCTGGCTGGACGTGGGGCAAGAACCGTGGGTGTTGAGCCTGCCGGATGCACAGGACCGTTATTATCTCTTCCCCATGCTCGATGGCTGGACGGAAGTGTTCCAGGTACCGGGCAAACGCACGACCGGCACCGGCCCGCAGGTCTACGCGATTACCGGTCCCGGCTGGAAAGGGACGCTACCGGAGGGCGTCAAGGAATATAAATCGCCCACCGCCATGGTCTGGCTACTGGGCCGCATCTACTGCACCGGCACACCGGAAGATTACGCTGCCGTCCACAAGCTGCAGGATGCGATTTCGCTCGTCCCGCTCAGCGCCTACGGCAAACCTTACACCCCGTCGCCCGGCAAGGTCGATCCGTCCATCGACATGAAAACCGCCGTGCGGGATCAGGTGAACGCGCTCAGCGCCGACGACTATTTCAGTCTGCTGGCCAAATTGCTGGTGAACAATCCGCCCGCCGCCGCGGACAAGCCCATCCTGGAAAAGATGGCCAAGATCGGGATCGTGCCCGGTCAGCCGTTCGATCGCGGCAAACTCGCCCCCGTGGCCCACGAAGCGTTCTCCCTCGTGCCCAGGATCGCCAATGAAAAGATCATGCTTTGGCTGAAGGAAGGTATCCTTGAGGGCGACATGAAATTGGAGAACGGCTGGCTGTTCACCACCAAAACCGGCAACTACGGTACGAACTACCTTCAGCGCGCCTTGATCACCGCCATCGGGTTGGGAGCGAATCGTCCGCAGGACGCCGTCTATCCCACCTCGGAAGGACCCTCCGCGATCAGCTCGTATACCGGCGAGAAGAAATATGTGATGCACTTCAACAAAGGCGAACTGCCGCCCGCGAACGGGTTCTGGTCGCTCACGATGTACGACAAGGACTATTTCTTCGTCTCCAACCCCCTTAACCGTTACAGCATCAGCCCCCGGCAGAACCTCAAGGCCAACGCCGATGGTTCGGTGGACCTCTACATCCAGAACGAAAACCCCGGCCCCGCCAAGGAATCGAACTGGCTCCCGGCTCCCAAGGACAAGTTCATCCTGATGATGCGGCTCTATTGGCCGAAGGAGAAAGATCCCTCGATCCTCGATGGCTCATGGAAAATTCCGCAGGTCAAGGCCGTGGAGTAACTTTCAATCATGAACCGCGCGGGCCGTTCCGGTCATCTTGTAACGACCCGCGCATGCCAATTCTGCAAGGAGATCGAAAGCCATGAATCGCATGTTAGTTGGCGCCGCGCTGGCGGTTGCCGTTGTCGCCGCGCCATTCACCGGCCATGGAGCGGAGAAAGACGCCATCTCCCAGGCCGAGAAGATCGAAAAGGGCAAGCCCGGTATCCTCGAAACCAAGGCCATCGCCGAGGAAGGCTTCATCTACGGCCTGCCGCTCGTGATGAACTATGCCGTGATGAACGAGTTCTCCGTGGACAAGAATTCCGGCCAGTACAAGGGGCCATTCAATCACATCGTCAACGAGGCGCGCGTCTTCACCTACAAGGACACCGCGGTCGTCACGCCCAACAGCGACACCCCGTACTCGATGCTGTGGCTCGACCTGCGGGCCGAACCGATGGTCATCTCCGTTCCGGCCGTCGAAAAGGAGCGCTATTACTCGGTGCAGTTGATTGACGGCAACACCTACAACTACGGCTACATCGGCAGCCGCGCCACCGGCAGCGACGCGGGCGATTACCTGGTCGTCGGCCCGGATTGGAAGGGTGAGAAACCCGCCGGCATCAAACAGGTCTTCCGGTCCACGACGCCGTTCGGTTTGACCATCTTCCGCACGCAACTCTTCAACCCCGAGGACATGCCCAACGTCGTGAAGGTCCAGGCCGGCTACACGGCCCAGCCGCTTTCCGCTTATCTGAAGCAGCCCGCGCCGCCGGCCGCGCCGAAGATTGACTTCGTCCCGGCCAACACCAAGGGCATCAAGGAGAACTTCTATGAGTATCTCGATGCCGCGCTGGAGTTCATCCCTGTGACCCCGCGGAACAAGCCCATTCGCGACCGGCTGGCGAGCATCGGCATCGGCCCCGGGAAGCAGTTCAACTTCAAGGACCTCTCGCTGGAGCACAAAGCCGCCCTGCTCGTGGCCATGAAGGAAGGCGACGACAAGGTGGACAAGTTCCTCAGCTCCGGAATGAAGAACATCAACGGCTGGAAGGTCGGGGCGATGTTTGGCGACGAGGCCTTTTTCAAGGGCGACTGGCTGATGCGCGCGGCTGCCGCCAAGGGCGGCATCTACGGCAACGACGCGGTGGAGGCCATGTATCCGATGGCTCGCGACGATGCTGCCGGCAAACCCCTTGATGGCGGCCAACACAACTACACGCTGACCTTTGCCGCCGGCCAGCTTCCACCGGTCAACGCCTTCTGGTCGGTGACCATGTACGACGGCAAGACGCAGTTGCTGATCGAGAATCCCATCAACCGCTACCTCGTCAATTCACCGATGCTGCCTGGCATGAAGAAAAACGCCGACGGTTCGCTGACCCTTTATATCCAGAAGGACTCGCCGGGCAAGGACAAGGAATCGAACTGGTTGCCGGCTCCGAACGGCCCGATCTACCTGGTCATGCGCCTGTACTGGCCGAAGGAATCCCCCCCCTCGATCCTGCCGCCCGGCAAGGGCACCTGGAGTCCACCGCCGGTGGTGCAGGCGAATTGATGAACTCGTTTCGGCTATGAACCACGGGGTCCGCCTCTGTCATAGCCTCAACCTGCACACCGACGATCGAAGTATGTTGAAAATAAAACGAATTTCTAGTGTGGTCACGCTAAACGCGCCACTCCGGCTTTTCCTGGCGTCCCTGCTGGTCGCCACCTTGGGACTCGGCCTGCAAGCCTGCGCGCCGGCACCCGTGTCCCAATCCCAGGTCGATGAACAGCGCGCCGAGATTCGTGCGATGGCCAACGAGACTATTGCGCAGCTCCACCAGCAATATCCTGAGTCCCGTCGGCTGCTGCAACGGTCGGCCGGTTACGCCGTCTTCAGCAACTTCGGCTTCAAGGTGCTCTTCATGGGCAGCGCCACCGGCAAAGGGCTGGCCGTCAACCACGCCACCCGGCGGGAGACTTTCATGCGGATGGTCGAGCTGCAACCCGGCTACGGCTTCGGCGCGCAGCGGTTCCGGCTGGTGTTCGTGTTCGAGAACCCCCAAGCCTTCGACCAGTTCGTGTATTCGGGCTGGGAGTTCGGCGGCAACGTGATGGCGTCGGCGCAAACCCGCACCCAGCAAATGGGCAGCCAGTTGGGCGTGTCGGTTTCGCCAGGCGTGCTGATGTACCAGCTCAGCGACCAGGGCGCCATCGTCGGGGTCAGCATCACCGGCGCCAAGTACTACCCGGACCCCAATTTGAACTAGCCGCGTTCGATACGTCCCCACCGTGCTCGAAAACCGCCCCGGCCATGTCGCCACTTGCTTCGTCGAAGTCCCGAATGGCGATACCCCTTACCGCGGCGGACGCCAGTTCCGGGGTCTTCCGCTTCTCCGTCGCCTATTTTCTGGTCGCGCTGGTATTGCTGTACGTCACGGCGCCGTTCGTGCAGAGCGTCCGAAACGGCATTCTGATCGAAGCGGTGCTGATGACGCTGGTGCTGCTGTCGGCGGTGCTGGCCGTGAGCGGTCGTCGGCGGATGCTGGCATGGGCGATGGTGTTGGCCGTGCCGGCACTGGTGGAGAAATGGGTGAATTATTGGTGGCCGGATTTGCTGCCCCCACAAGCTTCCCTGTGGACGGGCCTGGCGTTCATCGGATTCATCGTGCTACGCCTGTCGAACTTTATCCTGCGGGCACCCCGGGTCAATTCCGAGATTCTGTGCGCGGGTGTCGCGACCTACCTGCTGTTGGGATTGCTCTGGGCTTTTGCTTACCAACTGGTGGACCGATTGGTACCCGATTCCTTTGCTTTCACGGTCGGCCCCTCTTCCAGCCGTTCGCTGGTGGGTTTCAACAGCCTGTACTTCAGCATCACCACGCTCGCCACCTCGGGTTACGGCGACATCGTGCCGGTATCGGGCCTGGCGCGGATGCTGGCGATGACCGAATCGGTGGCCGGCCTGCTCTATGTGGCGCTGCTGATCGCCCGGCTGGTCGCGCTCTATTCGTCCCAGGGTCTTGCCCATGACGCGAACCCGCCGGCGGAGCTGGACTGCAACTCCGTTGAAGGACTGGCCGAGACCTCGGAATCACCGCCAGGTTCTTTACGGATTCCTGACTGAATGCCTTGTCCGGAAACAATCGATGAAAACAACAGCCGCAAGCTGGACGACGAGCAGAACTATCGGCCTGCTCGCCCTCGGCGCGACTCTCGCCGGGCCGGTGCGGGCGGAACTGAGCGCCGAGCAACTGGCGAAGATGGCGCAGAACCCCATCGGCAACCTGATCAGCCTGCCGTTGCAGGACAACGTCAACTTCAACGTCGGACCGGAAACCGGCACTCAGAACGTGTTGAACATCCAGCCGGTCATCCCGATCGAACTGAACGCGGACTGGAACCTCATCACCCGCACCATCATCCCGGTGATCTCCCAGCCCGGCTTCGCGCCGGGGCAAGACCGCAGCAATGGCCTGGGCGACATCCAGTTCACCGCGTTCCTGTCGCCGGCTAACCCCAGCGGGTTGATCTGGGGCGTGGGCGCCATCGCGCAACTGCCCACCAACAGCAACGACCGGTTGGGCAACGACCGCTGGGGGCTGGGACCCTCCTTCGTGGCGCTGCATCTGGACAAGGGCGATCCCTGGGTTTACGGCGCGCTGGTCAACAACCTCTGGTCGGTCGGCTCGGGCGACGATCCGAGCTACAACAACTTTCTGCTCCAGCCCTTCCTGAACTACAACTTCCCGGACGGACTGTACCTGACCAGTTCGCCGATCATCACCGCCGACTGGAAGGCCGACAGCGACGACCGCTGGACCGTCCCGCTCGGCGGCGGCGTGGGGAAAATCTTTCACTTGGGCAGGCTGCCGGTGAACACCCAGATTCAGGCGTTCTACAACGTGGTCACGCCGGACGACGGTCCCGACTGGACGCTGCGCCTGCAAGTGAACTCCTGTTTCCGAAGTGACTTTTTGAAAAGTCCAGCGGATATCAAAGCGTTATGGCCTTTCAACCCCCTTGTCGACCTTGGAGAACCCGCTACCACCGCGGCAGCGCCTACAACCAGCCCCACTTCGGTGGCAACGGCGTCTATTCCACCGTTGTCGCGAACCTGTCTTGATCCAACCTAACCCAACGAGGAGAGCAAGCCGCATGAAGAAGAAAATGATGACGTTGACCGCTCTGGCCGCCGCCAGCCTGTTGGCGATGCCGGCGCTGGCGCAGGACAAGGCCCCGGCCACGGCCGCGGCCGCCGCGCCCACCGTCTCGGCGATTGCCGACGCCATGGGGGTCCGCGAAAAGGTGACCGCCACCGCGATCGTGCAAGCGGTGGATCAGAAGAATCGGACGCTCACCCTGAAGGGCGAGGATGGCAAGGTCTTCACCATCAAGGTCGGCGATGAAGTGCGCAACCTGGCCCAGGTGCGGGCCGGCGACACGGTCAAGGCGACCTATCACCAGGCCCTGGCCTTGTCACTCGACATGGTCCAGGGGACGGGCGTCAACCAGCGGATCGTCACTGTGAGCGCCAACCGCGCGCCCGTGGGCGCGATGCCGGCCGGCGCGGTGGAGGAGAAGGTAGAGATGATCGGCACCATCCTGGCCGTCGACAAGGCGAAACGCACGGTTCTGGTCCAGGGCGCGGTGCATCACGTGACCCTGCAGATCCCGCCCGACATGGACGTCAAGGATCTCAAGGCGGGCGATCAGGTGCGGGCGACCTATACTCAGGAATTGGCCGTGGTCGTCGAGCCGACCGGCGCACGGCCGTGGTCGTCGTCGTTCGAAAGCAAGCAGAACTGAGGCAGTAGTACCCCCACTCCTCCTCCCGGCGCGGGAGAAGGAGTGGAAGCAGTTTTTCAGGCGGTTATCCCAGGAAAATTACGTATCTTGAGGGTGATTGCATGATGAAGAACCTGTCATTTCAGCTTTGGTCCTGCTGGCCGGTCTCGTCGCCGGCGGCGCCTAGACCGCCGACAAGGAGGCGCTTTTCCCCCAATTGACCATTCGACCAGTCTCGCCCCTGAATCGCCCTTACCACCATCCTTGAGGAGATCCGCCAATGACCGTTCGCAAGATTGCCCTATCCCTTCTGATGTCGGCCGCCGTGCCGGCCTTCGCCCAGCAACCCTCGCAACTCGACCAGGAACTTGAGATGCTCCGCGCCTATTGCAAGCCCGACATCGAACGGCTTTGCCCGAACGTGCCGCCGGGCGGCGGCAAGATCAAGGAGTGCCTGATACAACAAAAGATGGGGTTGTCGGTCGGTTGCGCCAAGGCCCTGGAGGAATTGAAGAAGAAATAGCTCGATAACTACCAGTGGGGGCTGGCCTTTGCGCGAGGAGTCAGCCCCTTGGCTCAATCCTGAGGGGGATACAATGATTCGAAAAAAGCTATTGCGGGCTGGACCTTGGGTGATGGTTATCGGCGTTCTGGCGTCGGCCGGCGCGGCCTCGGCCGCCGATGTGAACATGTACGATGGGCAGTGGCACTACAGCTTCACCCCGTATGCCTGGTTCCCGAACATCTCTCAGACGCTCCAGGTCAACACGCCGCTGGGGAGAGGCAAAACCGTCGAGGTCGAGGTCGAGCCGGACAGCTATCTCAGCAACCTGGATTTCGCCCTGATGGGGACCTTCGAGGCGCGCAAGGGTGACTGGGCCTTCGCGATGGACTTGATCTATAACGATTTCAGTAACCAGAAGGGAGAGATCAAGACCGTGCGGGGACCGGGCGGCAACCTGTCGCTGCCCATCGACACCAGCTTGGGCGTGGATCTCAAGGTGCTGATCTGGGAGGGCATCGGTGGCTACACCGTGGCGCGAAGCTCGGCCGGGACGCTGGATGTTTTCGGCGGCGTCCGTTACCTGGGCCTGAAAACCTCCACGGATTTAAGCTTTTCCGGGCCAGACGGGATCATCGGACGTTCGGGCAGTACCTCCGACAAGATCAACGTATGGGACGGGATCGTCGGCGTGCGCGGCGCGGCGCGGCTTGGCGACGGCAACGACTGGTTCGTGCCGTATTATCTCGATATCGGCGCGGGTAACTACTCAAACTGGACCTGGCAGGGATGGGCGGGGATCGGCTATCGCTTCGACTGGGGTGATGTCGTGCTGGTGTACCGCAATCTTTCCTATTCGACGGACGGCGATGAGACCGTTGAGGATTTGCGCCTGGCGGGTCCCGCGCTGGGCGCTACCTTCCGCTGGTGAGACCCCAGCCAACATTCATGCCCTGCGCACTCTCGATCATCGCCACGCCGCTCGCCATTTCGCCATGCCCGCGCCGTGGGTTCCGTCGGAGCTAGAAGCCGTTGTCGCTGGCTGGTTGCTCGCCGCCTCCGGCGACGGCGGCAGTAGGTTTGGATTCCGTCCACACTTTTACCCATGGAGTTCTGAATCATGCGTCGACTGTTCTTTCCCGGCCTGGCATCGCTCACGCTCCTTGCCGCTTGCGCGACCAGCCCCCATATCAGCGAGCAGGCGCCGGCGCCGACGGCGTATGCCGGGTTTCTAAGTCATCCTGACCGGCTTCAGCCCGTACCCGGCGACAGTGGCGCCTACCGCTGGAGCGAGTCCGACGCCAAGCTGGCCCAATACAACCGGATTTTGCTCGAACGCATCCAGGTTCAACTTGCCAGCGACGCCGCCTACAAGGCGATTGATCCAACTGAACTGAAGACGCTGACCGATTACTTTCATCAGTCCATCGTGAAATCGCTGGGCGACGCTTACCCGGTCGTGACCCAGCCTGGGCCAGGCGTGCTGCGGGTGCGGATCACCGTCGTCGATCTGGTGCCGACCAAGCCGGAGATGAGCGTGGTCGCGTTGGTCGTGCCCTACGCCACGGTTGCCGACGTGGCCTCGGGAGCGGCGACGGGTGGACCGGTCGGGTCCGCGCCCTATCTGGGCCGCACCGGTATCGCCGCGCAATTCATCGACGGCAAGACCAGCCAGGTGATCGCCGAGTACGCCGATACCCAGGTCGGCCGGAAATACGTGGTCGATACCTCGAAAGGCGTCGGCAACGCCATCACCACGGGCTTTTCGGATTATGCCAAGGCTTATTCGACCTGGGCCTACGCCAAGCAGGCGTTCGATGGTTGGGCGCAACAATTTCGCGCGCGGCTGGACCAGATCCACGGTCGATAAAGCCTGGCGGAAGAAAACCAGCGTCCACGGTGCATCTTGCTCGGCTCGACGCGAACCTACGCGGGAGCTTTAAAGGGGCCGCGATGACCCGCCAACTCCCAACCGCACCCGAAACTGCATGAGGAACGACCCATGATGATGCGACGCTTCCCGATGATCGCCGCGACGCTGCTGGCCTTGTTGATTGCTGCTCCTGGCGTGGCCTGGACTGCCGAGGAGCCGGTCAGGAAAACCGAGACGAAGACCAAGAAAGCGGCCAAAAAAGCGGACTTCCTGTTCGTCCAAAATGCGCGCGGCATCCAGTACGCCGATGGCAAATTGACCCTGAAGGACGTCAGTCCGACCACGATAGTCTTTTCCGACCGCCCGGAGCGCCTCGCCGGTCACATGTCCACCGCGGAGTTCGTCCCGTTCTGGAAAGAGGGGAAGGGCAGCTTTCTGTCCGATCCGCCCAACGCCACCCTGTCGATCCTCGGCATGGGCAAGGTCACGGACGTGGTCGTGGTGCTGCGCGATCCGGTGCTGAAGGGCGATGAATTGAGCTATGACATTCGGGTTCTGCAAGGGGAAATGCCCGCCGCCGCCGGCGTGGCCTCCCTGTTCATCGATGCCATCGGCAGACCGCTGACGCCTATGTCGATCGCCGGCGTCGATCGCCGGATGTGGCGGCGGGCGGATTACGACGCTGCGGACGACGGCGATTCGGATAGCGGCTGCTCGAATGACGACGATTCGGACAACGGCTGTTCGGACGAGGGCAATTGATGCTGGCGCCAACGCCGATCAACCTTAAGCACCCACCGGGTCCGACGACGACCAGGAATCCGTAACCATGCACCCATCCTCCTGGCGGTTTTCCTCATTGGCCGCGCCATGGTGGTTCCGCGTCCTCCTGCTTGGTGGCTTGGTCCTGTTCGCCTCTTGGGCGCATTCCGCCAACGAACCCATGGAACCCCTGCCCGTAACCTTGCCAGCCAGTCATCCCCCGGTCGCGCCAACCGGCAGCGGCTACGTCGGCGCGCAAAGCTGCGCCGAGTGTCATGCGACCGAATATCGGCACTGGCAAGGCTCGCAGCACGCCCAGGCGATGCAACCCGCCCTCGAATCGACGGTGCTCGGCGATTTCAACGATACGTCCTTCACCGACGTCGGCGTCACCTCCACCTTTTTCCGCCGTGACGGCCAATTCATGGTCCGCACCGACGGGCCGGACGGGCAATTGCGGGACTACCCGATTGCCTACACCTTCGGCGTGTATCCCTTGCAGCAATACCTGATCGGTTTCGCCGACGGTCGCTATCAGGCGCTGGGCATCGCCTGGGACTCGCGGTCCAGGGAGCAGGGTGGACAGCGCTGGTTTCACCTCTATCCCAATCAGAATCTCACCCATCAAGACCCGCTGCACTGGACCGGCTTGCAACAGAACTGGAATTACATGTGCGCCGAATGCCATTCCACCAATCTGCGCAAGAATTACGACGCCAAACTCAAGCGCTTCCACACCACCTGGTCCGAAATCAACGTCTCCTGCGAAGCCTGTCACGGTCCCGGCGCCGATCACCTCGCCTGGGCCAAAAAAGAAGGCGACTGGCAACCGCTGAACCGAACCAAGGGGCTGGCCATCGTCCTTGACGAGCGGCGCGGCCTGCGGTTTCACTTGCGCACGCTGGCCATGAAAGGTCTGAATCTGGCGACCGCCACCCTGAATCCACCACTGAGCGAACGGTGGACCGCCAAGCCGGCCACGAGCAACACTCCGGGTGGCGCGCCGCGTTCGTCCAGCCGCGAACTGGAGTTGTGCGCCCGCTGTCATTCCCGACGCGGGCAATTCTGGGAGGATTACGTCTTTGGCCAGCCTTTGCTGGACACCCACCGACTGGCGTTGCTGACGCCCGATCTCTACTACCCCGACGGGCAGATGAAGGACGAGGTGTTCAACCACGGCTCCTTCCTGCAAAGCAAGATGTTCGCCAAAAGGGTGAGTTGCGGCGACTGCCATGAACCCCACAGCGGCAAGCTGCGCGTCGCTGGCAACCCAGTTTGCCTGCAATGCCACCTCGCGGCGAAATACGAGTCGCCGCAACACCATTTTCACCCCACTGGTTCCCAGGGCACGGATTGCGTCGCCTGTCACGCGCCTCCCACGACCTACATGATCGTGGACCCGCGCCACGACCACAGCTTCCGCATTCCCCGCCCGGACTTGACGGTGAAGCTGAATGTCCCCAATGCTTGCAATCGTTGCCATGGCGACAAACCGGCCGCATGGGCGGCGGAGCAGGTCCGGCAGTGGTATGGTCAACCCCTGCCCGGTCACCAACAGTTCGCCGAGGCGCTGCACGCTGGCCACACCGAGGCCGCCGGCGCGCGGGAGTTATTGCGGGCGCTGCTGAACAACCCGGATCAGCCCAATATCGCTCGGGCCAGCGGGGCGATGCTGCTCGGCGAGCGACTCGATCCCGCCGGGTTCGAGGCCCTGCGCCCCTTGTTGACCGATCCCGATCCGCTGTTGCGGAGCGCGGCGGCGCGGGGGTTGGAAGCGTTGCCGGCGGAGTTGAAGGTCCGCCATTTGTCGTCACTGCTCGACGACCCGGTACGGCAGGTGCGGATCGACGCGGCGCGCGCGTTGGCCGCGGTGCCGAAGGAAATGCTGACCGAGCACCAGCGTCAAGCGGTTCAGCGGGGAGTGACCGAGTACATCGCGGCTGAACAAACCAACGCCGATCGCCCGGAGTCGTATCTGAACATCGGGCTGATCCAGGTCGACCAGGGCCAGTTCGACCGGGCCGAAGCCGCCTATCGCGCCGCTCTGGACCTGCAACCCGCCTTCACCCAGGCGGCGGTCAATCTCGCCGATCTGTACCGAATCCAGGGACGCGACGCGGACGGCGAAAAGACGCTGCGCCAGGCGTTGGAACTTGATCGGCGCAACGCCACCGCGCATCATGCGCTCGGACTGTTGCTGATCCGCCAGCAGCGGCTGCCCGAGGCTTTGACCGCGCTGGCGGAAGCCGCCCGGCTGGGTGGCGACAACCCCCGCTACGGCTATGTGTACGCGGTGGCGCTGAACGGGACTGGCCAGCGCGCGCCGGCGATCCGGACGCTGGAAACGGTGCTGGCGAAACACCCCAACGATCGCGATACACTGATGGCGCTGGTGGCGTTTCAGCGCGATGCGGGAAACCTGGATGCGGTGCGCAGCCATGCCCAGCGTCTGACGGCGTTGGAACCGGACAACCCCGAGGCGCGGGCGCTGCTGCGGCAATTGAGCGGGGCGACACCCTGACCGTGCTGGCGACAAAAACAACTTGGAGGACGTTGAATCGAACCCTCCTGATCCATTGCAACCCGGAGTTGGTCATGGCTCATCGAAGATAACCGTTCAGACCCCTCTCGTCCCGCACCATGCGGGGCAAAACCGCCAGGGGATATGAACGGTTACCATCGAAGCAATACCAACCATCGGGTTTCATTCCCCGACCACTGTCTGGCAACAGGCGGTCAATCCACTCGTTCAAGTTGTACTACTTCCAAGGAGAAATCCAATGATGCAAAGCCTTTGTAAAGTGACCGGCGGCGTTCTACTGGCCGTGTCGTTGCTGGTGGGCGGTCTGACGCGGGCGGCCGACATCGACAAACCGGTCGGCGAGGTCACGATTGAGGAGAAGCAGTTTGGGCTGGTGCTGGGCGGCAGCGAGGGTAGTGGGACGCTGACCTTCAAGGGTAAGAAATATTCATTCAATATCAAAGGCTTGAGCGCCGGCCTCAACGTCGGCATCTCGAAGATGAGCGCGGTCGGCGAGGTGTACGCCTTGCAGGATGTTTCCAAGTTCCCGGGCACCTACACCAAGCTGGAGGCGAGCGTCGCCGTGGGTGGTGGCGTGGGCGGCCAGCGCCTACAAAACGAGAATGGTGTGATCATGAACCTGCGCTCGCGGACCAAGGGGTTGGATCTCAACCTTGGAAATGTGACTGGTCTTACGGTCAAGATGCAGTAAAAGACGTTATATACGGCCTCTCGCGGGCTGATTGGTTGAAAAGCACACACCACCTGCCCTTCCCCCTATGCGGAGAGGGGCTTTTTTCGTCGTCGCTCAGCCCAGAGTCAACCACCCGTCAAAAACCGCGTTCGCCACGCGGCCGGCGTGGTTCCCGACCAGCGCCGGAACGCCCGAGTGAACGCGCTGGCGTCGCCATAGTCGAGGGTCGCCGCGATCTGGCAGATGGACATTTGCGTGTTTTCCAGCAACTGGCGCGTGATTTCGTAGCGGACTTCATCCACCAGCGATTGAAAAGTGACGCTCCGCTCCTCCAGCCGCCGATTCAAGGTGCGGCGGTGCATCGAGAAAAGCTGCGCGACCTCGGCCAGGGAAGTTCGGTGAGTGACCAACAGGATCCGCAGGACGCGGCGCAGCCGGCCGGTCAAGTCGCCGCTGTCCAGGTTTGCGAGCGTGGCGACTTGCTGTTCGATCTGGTGGCGCTGGTTGGGATCAGCGCCCGGCAGGGGACGATCAAGCCACGTTGCCGGGAACGCCAGCGCGGTTTGCTCCACATCGAAGCGAAGCGGCGCCCGAAAGAAGCGGCGGTACGGTCCGACATCGCTCGGCTGGCGATGAGAAAACAGCACCTCGGTCGGCCGCCAGGCCGGGCCGCACAGCGCCCGCATGATATTGAAGGTGATGGCGATGGCGCCATCGTAAATCTGGTCGGCGCCTTCCACGCCCCGCTGGTAAATCGCGTAGCCCAGCGTTGCCATGCCCTGCTCGACCGATAACAAGGGCACTCCCCCCTGGTCGTGCAAATGCAGGTTCAGGACCAGGCCGCGCAGCGCCGAACCGACATCCGGCAGGTGTTGGAGCAGTTGACCGACCAGGCCCAGACAGGCTGGCCCCATCCTCTGTCCGATCAGCAATCCGAAATGGGGGCATTGCGTCCATGCTGCGCACCGCTTCAGCAACCGGCCCATGGTGGCGAAGGCGATCGTGTTCTCGGGATCGTCGAGCAGGTCTGGATCAAGGCCGAGGCTGGCCATGAGTTCGACTGGGTCGACACCGAACGCCCGCAGCACTTGGGGAACCTCGACCAGCGGGCCGACCCGCAGCCAGCCTTCGCTGACGGGATGCGTTTGGGGCGGGGAGCCGTCGGTGCTCCAGTCCCTGGTCAATCGGTCGTGGTGGTTCATCCTGGACAGTTAAGGTGAGAATGTCGCGTTTTGTCAAGAAGATGGATCATGTTATGAAAATTTCAAAAATTACCTAAAATCGCCGGTCGGGATCGAACGAATCCCCATGCGTCCCTTCCATTCCGCTACCCTACGAATTCAGCCCACATATCGAGGATCGAAACATGTTCAAGATGCAACGAATATTCGGCGCGGTCGCGCCATTCCGCGCCTTCATGGCGTTGTCGCTGATGATTGTCCTGGGTCTTGGCTTGCAGGCGTGTTCGACGGCGCCCATGTCCCCCTATCAGGCCGACGAGCAGCGCGCCGAGATTCGCGCCATGGCGAACGAGACCATCGCGCAGCTTTACCAGCAATATCCCGCCGCGCGCCGCCAGATTCAGCAGGCGGCCGGTTACGCCGTCTTCAGCAACTTCGGCTTCAAAGTGCTCTTCATGGGTAGCGCGACCGGCGAAGGACTCGCCGTCAACCATGCCACCCGGCGGGAGACCTTCATGCGGATGGTCGAGTTGCAGCCCGGCTACGGCTTCGGGGTTCAGCGGTTCCGACTGGTGTTCGTGTTCGAGAACCCCCAAGCCTTCGACCAGTTCGTCTATTCGGGCTGGGAGTTCGGCGGCAACGTGATGGCGTCGGCGCAAACCCGCACCC
>CALGOO010000196.1 GCA_937960715.1 uncultured Candidatus Competibacteraceae bacterium | reverse complement strand
TTCGTCCCCGGATGGACCGGCCTTCGTCGTCCCACACCTCGACCGCCAGGCCCAGTCCCTTGCACTGAATCTCGCCGCGCCAGACCGGCAGCATGGGATTGCCCAGCACGAAGCAGGAAATGATGTCGGTGCCGCCCGAAATGGAGGCAAGCTGGAGATCGGATTTGATGTGGGCGTAAGCGTCGTCGAAACGTTCGGGAACCAGTGGGCTACCGGTCGAAGTCATGACGCGCAGAGCGCCGAGATCATACGCCTTCCCCGGTCTCAGGCCGGTTTTGATCAGGGCGTCGAGATACTTGGCCGAGGTGCCGAAGTGGGTCATCCGCTCGGTTTCGGCGAGATCCCAGAGAATCCGGCCACCGGCGACGAAGGGGCTGCCGTCGTACAGCAACAGCGTCGCGCCGGACGCCAAGCCGGAGACCAGCCAGTTCCACATCATCCAGCCGCAGGTGGTGAAGTAGAACAGGCGGTCGCCTTCTCGAACGTCGGTGTGCAGTTGGTGTTCCTTGAGATGCTGCAACAACGTCCCGCCCACGCCGTGCATGATGCATTTGGGAACGCCGGTCGTCCCCGATGAGTACAGGATGTAGAGCGGATGATCGAAGGTCAGTGGCACGAACTTGATCCCGGTCGCCGCCGCGTGGGGCGCGACGAAGCGGGTCCACGAGATTCCCTTGGGCAGATCCGCCGCCAGCGCGTCCGCGTCGGCGTGGAGGTAGGGAACCAGGATCAACCGCTGGACGCTGGGGAGTTGGGGCGCGAGTTCGACCAGCTTGGGCCGCATATCCACCGCCTTGCCGTTGTACCAGTAACCATCGCAGGCGATCAGCACCTTGGGTTCGGTCTGGCCGAAGCGGTCCAACACGCCCTGGACGCCGAAATCCGGCGAGGCGCTGGTGAACACCGCGCCGATGCTGGCGGCGGCGAGCATCGCGATGATCGTTTCGGGCAGGTTGGGCAAATAGGCGGCGACGCGGTCGCCGGGACCGATGCCCATTGCCTTCAGCGCGGCGGCGAACTGGGCGACTTGTCGGCGCAATTCGGTCCGCGAGAGGGATCGCTGGACCTTGTCCTCGCCCCAAAACACCAACGCTTCAGGATTGCCGCAGTCCCGCAGCAGGTTCTCGGCGAAGTTGAGCCGCGCATCGGGAAACCATCGGGCGCCGGGCATCCGGTCGGGATCGACCAGAACCCGCTCCCCGCGCTTGCCAAGCACACCGCAAAAGTCCCAAATCGTAGGCCAAAACTGCTCGGGCGCGTCGATCGACCAGGCGTGCAAGTCCGCATACGAATCCAGCGCCAGCCCCGAAATTCGCCGGGCATGGACGGCAAAGGCGGCCATCCGGGTCGTGGCGCTCCAGACCGGATCGGGCGTCCAAAGCGGCGTTGCAGGGTCCGGTGAAGCAGCTCGGTTGGAGTGGAGGCTATCGTTCATCGCGCGCTCCGTGGGGTGATTGGGATGATTGGGATGATTGGGATGATTGGGGCCGACCTTGGCCGGCGCGGCGTTCGGGGCCGGCTGGCGTCCCGCGACCGGCGGGATCACATTCTGAACAGGCCAAAGCGAGTCGGCGCGATGGGTGCGTTGAGGGCGGCCGATAACGATAGGCCGAGAATGCGCCGGCTCTGGGCCGGATCGATCACGCCGTCGTCCCACAGGCGGGCCGTGGCGTAATACGGATGGCCCTGCTCCTCGTACTGGGCGCGAAGCGGCGCCTTGAACGCTTCTTCCTCGTCCTTGCTCCAGGCTCCACCGCCGGCCTCGATCCCATCCCGGCGCACCGTCGCCAGTACGCTGGCCGCCTGTTCGCCACCCATCACCGAAATCCGGCTGTTGGGCCACATCCACAGGAAACGGGGCGAATAGGCGCGACCGCACATGCCGTAGTTGCCGGCGCCGAAACTGCCGCCGATCAGCAGGGTGATCTTGGGAACCTGCACGGTGGACACGGCGGTGACCATCTTGGCTCCATCCTTGGCGATGCCGCCGTTTTCGTACTTGCGGCCCACCATGAAACCGGTGATGTTTTGCAGGAACACCAGCGGAATACCGCGCTGGCCGCACAGCTCGATGAAATGCGCGCCTTTCTGGGCCGATTCGGAGAACAGGATGCCGTTGTTGGCGACGACGCCCACCGGGTAGCCGTACAGTTGGGCGAAACCGGTCACCAACGTGCTGCCATAGCGGGTCTTGAATTCGTCGAAGCGCGAGCCATCGACGATTCGGGCGATGATTTCCCGCACGTCGTAGGGCTTGCGGGTATCGGTGGGCAGGATGCCGTAAATTTCCTCCGGGTCGTGGATCGGCTCCTCGCCATCGCCCAGGGCCAGATTGACCGGCTTGACGCGGTTGAGGTTGGCCAGAATCCGCCGGGCGATGTAGAGCGCGTGCGCGTCGTTCTCGGCCAGATGGTCGGCGACCCCGGAGACGCGGGTATGCACGTCGCCGCCGCCCAAATCCTCGGCGCTCACCAGTTCCCCCGTGGCGGCCTTCACCAGCGGCGGACCGCCGAGAAAGATGGTGCCCTGGTTCCTGACGATGACCGTCTCGTCGGACATGGCCGGCACATAGGCGCCGCCGGCGGTGCATGACCCCATGACCACGGCGATCTGGGCGATGCCCTGAGCCGACAGATTGGCCTGGTTGTAGAAGATGCGGCCGAAGTGGTCCCGGTCGGGGAAGACTTCGTCCTGTCGGGGCAGGAAGGCGCCACCCGAATCCACCAGATAAACGCAGGGCAACCGATTCTGCTCGGCGATCTCCTGGGCGCGCAGATGCTTCTTCACCGTCATCGGGTAGTAGGTGCCGCCCTTCACCGTGGCGTCGTTGGCCACGATC
>CALGOO010000195.1 GCA_937960715.1 uncultured Candidatus Competibacteraceae bacterium | reverse complement strand
CTGTCGCCATGAGGCGCAGAGTGTCCACCTTAAATTCGGCTAAATTCTGTCTTGATTATGGGGTCCACTTCAGTGGAAATGCCCCTGGGCGTCCCGGGCCAGAATATCCAGGATGATGTACTTGCCGAGCAGTTCATCGGGTTCGATGCAGGGATTGAGAATGGCGACCACCTCGATGGGCGGTTCGGGATGGCGGATGGCGTTGATCAGATCGGACAGGAGGGGGAGCGACTCGACAAACAGCTTTTTGAAGACGAAATCGTTTTTCGGGTCGAGCAGGGTGTCGGCAGTCGTCATGTGGAAGCCCTGTAGTCGGCATGAGGAAACCTGGCCACTTCAGCCGATTCCTGTTCGCGCTCTTGGAGCGATCTCCGCCGCGAAAACGGATATGGAGCCGCCTGAAAAGCCGAAATGGGTCGGTCAGAACGCCGTGAATGGAGTTTCCGGGCTGGTCGCGCAGCCAGTCGAAACAGTCGGCGTGGAAGATTGGGTAGCTCATGGCGTTTCGATGCTATTTCAACGATAGTTTCAGGCAGTTTAACCCCATTCCGGTAAACCCCCCATGTTCCTCCCCGAACTCTGCATCAAGCGCCCGGTGCTGGCGACGGTGATGAGCCTCGCCATCCTGTTGATCGGCGTGATCGCGTTCCTGCGGTTGCCGGTGCGCGAGTATCCCAACATCGACGCGCCCATCGTTTCAGTGCGCACCGTCTATCCGGGCGCCAGCGCCGAAATCATGGAAAGCCAGGTCACCCAGCCGCTGGAGGATTCGCTGGCCGGCATCGAAGGCGTGCGGACCATCAAATCGGTCAGCCGCGAGGAAGTCAGCCAGATCACGGTCGAGTTTCTGCTGGAGCGGGACGTGGACGCCGCCGCCAACGACGTGCGCGACCGGGTGTCCCGCGTGCGTAGCCGGCTGCCGGACGAGACCAACGATCCCGTGGTGGCCAAGATCGAGGCCGACGCGCAGGCCATCATGTGGCTGGCCTTTTCCAGCACCCGGCACAGCGCGCTGGAGATCACCGACTACGCCGACCGCGTCGTCGTGGATCGCCTGCAAGCCTTGCCGGGGGTGGCCAGCGTCATCATCGCCGGCGAGCGGCGCTACGCCATGCGCCTGTGGCTGGACCGCGACCGCATGGCCGCTTACGGCTTGACGCCGCAGGACGTGGAAGACGCGCTCAAAAAGCAGAACGTCGAACTCCCGTCCGGCCGCATCGAATCGCGCCAGCGCGAGTTCACCGTGCTGACCGAATCCGATTTGCGCGTGCCGGAACAGTTCAACGATTTGATTCTGAAGGAAACCAAGGGTTATCCGATCCGACTGCGCGACATCGGTCACGCCGAAATCGGCGCGGCGGACGAGCGCAACGCGGTGCGGGTCAACGGCAATCCATCGGTCGGTTTGGGCGTCGTCAAACAATCCACCGCCAACACCTTGAGCGTGGCCCAGGCGGTCAAGGCGCTGCTGCCGGGACTCGAAGCCAGTTTGCCGGAGGGCATGAAAATCCTCGTCGGCTTCGACGGTTCGATCTTCATCGAGCGGTCCATCGCGGCGGTTTATCGCACCATGGGGGAAGCGCTGGTGCTGGTGGTGGCGGTGATCTTCGTGTTCCTGCGCAACTGGCGGGCGACGGTCATTCCCTTCGTGGCCATCCCGGTGTCCCTGATCGGCGCGTTCATCTTCCTGTATGCCCTGGGTTTCACCATCAACACCTTGACGCTGTTGGGATTGGTGCTGGCCATCGGCCTGGTGGTGGACGACGCCATCGTGGTGCTGGAAAACGTCCACCGCCATATCGAGGGCGGGATGCCGCCGTTTCGGGCGGCGCTGCAAGGCTCCCGGGAAATCGCCTTCGCGGTGGTGGCGATGACCCTGACTCTGGTGGCGGTGTTCGCGCCGCTGGCGTTCATGACCGGCAACACCGGTCGTTTGTTCACCGAGTTTGCCTTCACCGTGGCGGCGGCGGTGCTGGTGTCCGGTTTCACCGCGCTGACCCTGACGCCGATGATGTGCTCGAAGCTGCTGAGCCACCAGAGAAAGCACGGTTGGCTGTTCGATCTGAGCGAACGGTTTTTTCAAGCCATGAATCGCGGCTATCGCGGCGCGCTGGTTTGGGCGCTCGACTGGCGCTGGTCGATCGTGGCGCTGTTCTTCGCCACCGGGGCCGGCGCGGTCTGGCTGTTCCTGCACCTGAAATCGGAACTGTCGCCGCTGGAGGATCGCGGGACCATCATCGGCGTGATCGTCGCGCCGGAAGGGGCGACCCTGGCCTACACCGACGGTTACGCCCGGCAAATGGAGCAGTTTTACCAGGCCATTCCCGAAGTGGCTTCGTACTTCGTCTCCGTCGCGCCGGGCCTGGAAAGGCCCAACCCGGTGAACAGTGCGCTGTCGTTCGTGCGGCTGAAGCCGTGGGAGCAGCGCCAGCGCAAACAGCAGGAGATCGCCAGGGAACTGGCGCCGAAGCTGTTCGGCGGCTTGCCCGGCGTGCTGGCGTTCCCGATCAATCCGCCCTCCCTGGGGCAAAGCTTCCGCAATCCGGCCGTGCAGTTCGTCATCCAGGCCAGCAGCTACGCGGAATTGCAGAAGATGGTCGATCAACTCTTGGCCAAAGCTCGGCAATATCCGGGCATGGCGAACGCGGATACCGACCTGCGCCTCAACAAGCCGCAGTTGTCCGTCGTGCTCAAGCGGGACAAGATCGCCGCCGTCGGCGCCGACGTGGAGGAAATCGGCCACACACTGGAAACCCTGCTCGGCGGGCGGCAGGTGACCCGCTTCAAGCGGGAAGGCCAGCAGTACGACGTGATCGTGCAGCTCGAGGAAGAGGACCGCGAACAGCCGACCGACCTGACCGCCATCTTCGTGCGCGGGCGCAACGGGCAACTGGTGCAACTTTCGAATCTGATCGAGGTGGCGGAAACCGTCGCGCCCAAGGAGTTGAACCGCTTCAACCGGCAGCGCGCGGCGGTGATTTCCGCCAACATCGCGCCCGGTTACACTCTGGGCGAGGCGCTGGAGTTCATGGATAAAACGGTCGACGAGGTGCTGGGCGAGAACGCCCAGACCGCGCTGGACGGCCAGTCGCGCGAATTCCGCGAATCCGGCGCGACGCTGTACGTGACGTTCGTGTTGGCACTGCTTTTCATCTATCTGGTGCTGTCGGCGCAGTTCGAGAGTTTCGTCTCGCCGTTCGTGATCATGCTGACCGTGCCTTTGGCGGTGACCGGAGCGCTGCTGGCTTTGTTTCTGACTGGAGGTACCTTGAACGTCTACAGCCAGATCGGCCTGGTGATGCTGGTCGGCCTGATCACCAAGAACGGCATTTTGATCGTGGAATTCGCCAACCAGTTGCGTTCGACCGGGCTGGGCCGGCGCGAGGCGGTGCTGGAAGCGGCGACGTTGCGCTTGCGGCCGATCCTGATGACCACGCTGGCGACCATTCTCGGCGCGATTCCGCTGGCGCTAGCGGTCGGCGCGGGGGCGGAAAGCCGCCAGCAAATCGGCTGGGTCATCGTCGGTGGCTTGCTGCTGGGGACGGCGCTGACGCTGTCGGTGGTGCCGGTGGCCTACACCCTGTTGGCGCGCAAGGTCCACCATACGGCGGAGGAAGCGGCGGCATTGGCCGAATATGATCCGGCGATAGTCAAGGCGGAATCGAAGCTGGCGGGAGTTTGACTGTGAGCCACCCCCTCGAAACCTACCTCATCAAGCTCCGCCAGATTCGCGAAACCGGTGGAGGGGTCGCCGAAACCTCCTATTACGGCGCGCTGGAAAGCCTGCTGAATCAAGCCGGGGACCGCCTGGAGCCCAAGGTCAGGGCCGTGCCGCAGTTGCGCGATACCGGGGCCGGCAGTCCCGATTTCGGGTTGTTCACCGCCGGTCAGTTCGAGAGCGAAATGGAGAGCGAGCCGTTGCCGGGACAGAAACCGGAGCGCGGCGCGGTGGAGGCCAAGGATTTGGGTGAGGACATCTCGACCATCGCCGCCAGCGAGCAGGTGGCGCGTTACGCCCAGCACTACGGCGCGGTGCTGGTGAGCAATTACCGCGATTTCGCGCTGGTCGGTCGGGATGCCGTCGGCCAACTGGTTCCGTTGGAGCGGTTGCAACTGGCGGCCACCGAGGCGGAATTTCTCGATCTGCTGCGCCAGCCGCGCCAGACCGCCGCCCAGCTCGGCGACCGCTTGCTGGATTTTCTGACCCGCGCCCTGATTTTCAACGCGCCATTGACCGACCCGCAGGATTTGGCCTGGTTTCTCGCTTCCCACGCCCGCGAGGCCCGCGCCCGGGTGGACAACGCCAGCGATTTGCCGGGCCTAGCGCTGCTGCGCGAGGGTTTGGAACGAGCGCTGGGCTTGAAATTCGAGGGCGGTAGCGGCGAACGCTTTTTCCGCGCGACGCTGGTGCAAACCCTGTTTTACGGCGTATTTTCCGCCTGGGTGCTGTGGGCGCGACAGGGCGGAACGGGCGCGTTCGACTGGCGGGCCGCCGCCTGGAATCTGCATGTGCCGATGATCGCCAGCCTGTTCGAGCAAATCGCCACGCCGAAGCGCCTGCAACCCTTGCATCTCGACGAGGTGCTGGACTGGGCTGGCAGAGCGCTCAACCGGGTGGTGCGGGAGGAGTTTTTCAAGCATTTCGAGGAAGAATACGCCGTTCAGTATTTTTACGAGCCGTTCCTGAAAGCTTACGACCCGGTGTTGCGCAAGCAGTTGGGCGTTTGGTACACGCCGCCGGAAATCGTTCGCTATCAGGTGGCGCGGGTGGACGCCGTGCTGCGCGAGGAACTGCATCTAGCCGAAGGTTTAGCCGATCCCTCGGTGCTGGTGCTCGATCCCTGCTGCGGGACCGGCGCCTACTTGGTCGAGGTGCTGCGGCGGATTCGGCAAACCTTGCACGAGAAGGGTGGCGCGGCCTTGACTTCCGCGCAACTCAAGCAGGCGGCGCTGACCCGCGTTTTCGGCTTCGAAATCCTGCCGGCACCTTTCGTGGTCGCTCATTTACAACTGGGTCTGCTGCTGCGGCAGTTCGGCGTGCCGCTGCGGGAGGATCGGGAGCGCGCCGGGATTTACCTCACCAACGCCCTGACCAACTGGGAACCGCTGGCGCGAGCCGGCCAGCAGATGGCGATTCCGTTCCCGGAATTCCAGGAAGAGCGCGACAAGGCCGACGAAATCAAGCAGCGCAAGGCCATCCTGGTGATTCTCGGCAATCCGCCCTACAACGCCTTCGCCGGGGTCAGCCCGGACGAGGAGGGCGATTTGGTGGAGGCGTACAAGGAAAACTTGAACAAGCCAGTCGCGGACGGTGGCTGGGGAATCAAAAAGTTCAACCTGGACGATCTCTACGTGCGTTTCTTCCGCGTCGCCGAGCGGCGGATCGTCAAGACCGGGCGGGGGGTGGTGTGCTACATCTCGA
>CALGOO010000194.1 GCA_937960715.1 uncultured Candidatus Competibacteraceae bacterium | reverse complement strand
CAGAGCCTGTTCTAGTCGCACCGGCAAAGCCGGTGGTTTACTTAAATTTCAATTAGTTGAGAAGCGTTGAACAGCCCTGGCGGATCTGGTTATCCGACGGAATCTGATGGACGCCGAACAGGCTGTAAGCGTTGTTCCGTCCCAGCCGCCGCTGCATCCGCCGCTGGTAATCCAGAAACGACGGGCTCTGGGTGAAGAACACCGAAAAAGCACTCAAGGCCGCATCTTCCAGGGTATAGCGCTGGTGGTTGCCTCCCCGTCGCTCGTCGGGGAACTCGCGAAAGGTCGTGCGGATCCGTGCGATCAATATGGTGGTGGTGAAGGGCGGCGGTTTTGGAGAAAAAGGAAAGGCCATGCAACTTTTTCCAGATGCTTCAGGGAACACCATGATATTCAAAATGTTTTAAGTTGAGAATTGCTGGCGGGCAGTAAGCCGATCCCTGCCATCGTCAGCCGCCATGTTACAATACGCGCTTTCCTTCAAAACGGGCCCGTGGGCAGCGAGCGGCGGTACTTCATGCACATCGAACAAGCCATCATCGAGGGATGCGAACGGCTGGACATCCGCTTGCCGGAGGGAGCCTGCGGGCGCTTGGCGGCCTATCTAGCCTTGTTGGAGCGATGGAACCGCGCCTACAACCTGACCGCCGTGCGCGAACCGGAGGCGATGGTGGTCCGCCATCTACTGGACAGCCTGTCCATCCTGCCCTGGCTGGAAGGGCCGCGCGTATTGGACGTGGGCAGTGGCGCCGGTCTGCCGGGTATCCCGTTGGCCGTCGCCCGGTCGGAATATGAATTTTGCCTGCTGGACAGCAACGGCAAACGCACCCGATTCCTGACCCAGGCCGCCATCGAGTTGCAACTACCGAACGTCAGCGTGGCGCGCGGTCGGGTCGAGGACTATCGACCGGCCGCTCCGTTCAACAGCGTCGTGTCGCGAGCGTTCGCAACCTTGGCGGAGCTGGTGGCGAACGCTGGGCGGCTGTGCGCGCCGACGGGACGGTTGCTGGCGATGAAGGGGGTCTTCCCCGACGATGAGTTGGCCCGCCTACCGCTCGCCTATCGGGTCGTCGGCGTTTACCCGCTGCGGATTCCCCATTTGGACGCCGAGCGCCACCTGGTGCATTTGGCGCCCGCTTCCCGAGACTGAATGCATGGCCGCCATCATCGCGATTACCAATCAGAAGGGGGGAGTGGGCAAGACCACCACCGCCGTCAACCTGGCCGCCTGCCTGGCGGCGCTGCGGCAGAACGTGCTGCTGATCGATCTCGATCCACAGGGCAACGCCACCATGGGCTGCGGCGTGGACAAGCACACGGTGCCCGCCACCAGCTACGACGTGCTGCTGGGCGAGGCCACCTTGACCAAGGCTCTGCAATGGGTCGAAAAGGCCCAGATGCAATTGCTGCCGGCCAACGGCGACCTGACCGCCGCCGAAGTCAATCTGCTGGAAAAGGACAACGCGCCGGGCCGGCTGCGCGACGCCCTCGCCCCGGTGGTCTGGAACTTCGACGTGATCCTGATTGACTGTCCGCCGGCGCTCAACATGCTGACGGTCAACGCCCTGACCGCCGCCCAGTCGGTCATCATCCCCGTCCAGTGCGAGTATTACGCCCTGGAAGGATTGTCGGCGCTGCTCGACACCATCGAGAAGGTGCGCAAATCCACCAATCCCGGCTTGCGCGTCGAGGGCTTGGTGCGGACCATGTTCGATCCCCGCAACCGCCTGGCCAACGACGTTTCCGCCCAGATCGTCGAGCATTTCGGGGCGACGGTGTTCGAGACGCTGATTCCCCGCAACGTGCGGCTGGCCGAAGCCCCCAGCTATGGCCTGCCGATCATCCATTACGACGACAGCTCACGTGGCGCCCAAAGCTACCGAGAACTGGCCAAGGAAGTACGGAAAAGATTGCGGCGGCCCGCCGCCAGGCTGGGCGAGGGAGCGGGCGTATGATCAAGAAAAAAGGTGGACTGGGACGCGGCCTGGACGCGTTGCTGGGCGTGGTGACGCGAAGCGAGACCTCACCGGACCCGGCGGCGGTCGAAACGTTCCGGTCATTGCCGGTCGATTGCATCCAACGCGGCCGCTACCAGCCGCGCCAAGACTTGCGCGAAGACACCTTGCGGGATCTGGCCGAATCCATCCGCGCCCAGGGCGTGGTGCAGCCGGTGGTGGTGCGGCCGCTGGGAGAAGAACGCTACGAGCTGATCGCCGGGGAACGGCGCTGGCGGGCGGCGCAACTGGCCGACTTGCGTGAAGTGCCGGCCGTGATCCGCGAGGTGTCCGATCAAGCGGCAATCGCCATGGCGCTGATCGAAAACATTCAACGCGAGGATTTGAATCCCCTGGAAGAAGCCGCCGCCCTGCAACGGCTGATCGTCGAATTCAACCTGACTCACCAGCAGGCCGCCGACGCGGTGGGCCGGTCGCGCGCGACGGTGAGCAACCTGCTGCGGTTGCTGGAACTGGCCGAGGACGTACAACGATTGGTGTGGGAACGCAAGCTGGACATGGGTCACGCCCGCGCCCTGCTGCCCCTGCCGCCGGCCTTGCAACGGGAAGCCGCCCGCCAGGTATTGTTGCGCGGGCTATCGGTCCGGGAGACCGAGGACCTGGCCCGCCGTCTCCAACAGGACGCCAGCGTTCCAGCGCCAGCGGCAAAACCGCTCGATCCCAATATTCGGCTGTTGCAGGACAACCTGTCGGAACGGCTGGGCGCGCGGGTGCGCGTGCGGCACGTAGCCTCCGGCAAGGGTTGCGTGGTCATCCACTACAACAGCCTGGACGAGCTGGACGGCATACTTTCCCGGGTCAAGTGACGCGGTAATTTTCGTTGACCCCACCGCGGCAAATTCCCTATAATTCGTGGCGCTCTACGCAGCCAGGGAATACCAGGACGGTGGGTTTCGGGGAGGTGATCCTCGAAGCTTCGTAGAGAAATAAAACCAAAACAGACCATAACTAGACCAATAAATTATGCCCCGCTCGGTGTGGCGCCTAGAGAATTAGAACAAGTGCGAGCCATGGGCGCGAAACAGGTCACCCGAAAAATCACCGTCATTCAATTACTCCTCACGCTATTGATCGCGGTCGCATCTTTCGCTTTCGGCGGTTTCAAAACGGCCTACTCCGCGTTGATCGGCGGCGGTGTCAGCACGCTCGTCACCCTTTATTTCGCCAGCAAAGTCTTTTCGGTACGCATCGGCTCGCCGGCCACCAAGATCGCCCGGGCATTTTACGTGGGCGAGGTGGTCAAGCTGCTCCTGACGGTCGTTCTGCTGAGCGGCGCGCTGCTCTGGTTCAATGTTTCGCCCCTTCCGCTTCTGCTGGCGTACATGGCGACGCTGATGGCGTACTGGTTGGCATTACCCTTCACATTCGACGCTTCGGTGAGGACGCTATGAGCGAAAGTGGTCATTCCGCAACGGGATACATCGTTCACCACCTGACCAATCTCAAGGTTGGCGAAGGGTTCTGGACGCTTCATGTCGACACCCTGTTTTTCTCGATCGCCTTGGGGGCTTTGTTCCTCTGGCTATTCATGAAAGCCGCAAGATCGGCTACCAGCGGCGTGCCTGGGCCGCTACAGAACTTTTGCGAAATCATGGTCGATTTCGTCGATACGCAGGTCAAGGATTCGTTTCACGGCCGCAATCCGGTGATCGCTCCGCTGGCGCTGACCATCTTCGTTTGGGTGTTCCTGTGGAATGCCATGGACCTGGTTCCCGTCGATCTGTTGCCCGCCATCGCCGCCGCCCTGGGGATTCCCTACTTGCGCGTGGTGCCGTCCACCGATCTGAACTCGACCTTCGGCATGTCCATTTCCGTGCTGCTGCTCGTGTATTACTACAGCCTGAAGGTCAAGGGGCCGAGACATTTCGCGATGGAAATATTGACCCATCCCTTCGGCAAGTGGTTCATGCCCTTCAATTTGTTGTTGCGGATCGTCGAGGATCTGGCCAAGCCCATTTCCCTCGGCCTTCGGTTGTTCGGCAACCTCTACGCGGGCGAGCTGATTTTCATTCTGATCGCGTTGCTGCCCTGGTGGATCCAGTTCACGCTGGGTTGGCCGTGGGCGGTGTTTCACATCCTCGTCATCACCCTGCAAGCCTTCATTTTCATGGTGCTGACGATCGTGTACTTGAGCATGGCGCACGAGGATCACTGAGCGGAACGTTTCGGATCGGCCGCTCCGCCGGGGCGTCCGGCCCCGTCCCGCGCCGGTTTCTTTCACCCACATCTCAATCTCTTAACGGGAGACACAAATGGAAGCTGCAAGCCTGATTGCCAACGTGCAGGGTATGACCGTTATCGCCGTGGCCTTGATTCTGGGCATGGGCGCGCTGGGCACCGCCATCGGTTTCGCCTTGCTGGGCGGCAAGTTCCTGGAGGGCGCCGCTCGCCAGCCGGAAATGATTCCCGCGCTGCAAGTCAAGATGTTCATCGTCGCGGGGCTGCTCGACGCGGTGACCATGATCGGCGTCGGCATCGCGCTGTTCTTCACCTTCGCCAACCCGTTCCTCGGTCCGGTGCAGGCTTTGATCAAGTGAGCTTTCGGGGCTCTTCGACGAGTCATACCTAATTTATCCGAGGAGGTAACAGCGTGAACTTCAATGCCACTTTGATAGGGCAGATGATCACGTTCGGCCTGCTGGTGCTCTTTACCATGAAGTACGTGTGGCCGCCGATCATGCAGGCCATGCAGGATCGCCAGAAGCGGATCGCCGACGGCTTGGCGTCCGCGGAGCGGGGCGTGCGCGAGCAGGAACTGGCCAAGACCAAGGCCGCGCAAATGCTGAAGGAAGCCAAACAGCAGGCCGCCGACATCGTCGCCCAAGCCCACAAGCGCGCCAACGAGATCATCGAGCAATCGAAGCAGGATGCCCGCGTCGAGGGCGACCGCCAACTCCACGCCGCCAAGGCCGAGATCGAACAGGAGGTCAACCGCGCCCGCGAACAGCTTCGCAACCAAGTCGTCAGCCTGGCGGTCGCCGGCGCCAGCAAGGTACTCAAGCGCGAGGTCGACGAAGCGGCCAATGCCGCCATGCTGGATGACCTGGTCGCTCAGCTATAACCACAACACGGACCACGCCCATGGCTGAAACGACCACTGTCGTCCGACCCACCGCCGCCGGCCGGCCTTACGCCCGCGCCGCGTTCGAGGACGCCCAAGCCGCCCAGGCGTTGCCGCTCTGGTCCGAACTGTTGCAGGTGGCCGCCGTCATCGCCGGCGATTCGGCCATGCAACGACTGCTGGGCCCCTGGAATCCGCAATTGCGCGGCGAGCAAAAAGCCGAATTGGTGGCTGGATTGTGCCGCGACGCGCGCGGCGGCGCCGAAGCGCTGCCCGATGCGTTCGTCACCTTCCTGAAGATGCTGGCGGAATTTCATCGCCTGCACCTGCTGCCGAGCATCGCTGTCCTGTTCGAGCGGTTTCGCGCCGAAGCCGAAAGCGTCCTCCACGCCGAGCTGATTTCCGCTTCCGCCGTGACCGACGCCCAGCGCAAGCGCGTGACCAAGGCCCTCAAGGCAAGGTTCAAGCGCAGCGTCGTGTTGAACTGCAAGACGGACCCGTCATTGATCGCGGGCGCGGTGATCCGAATCGGCGATCGGGTGATCGACGGCTCGGCGCGCGGCCGGCTGGACAAACTCGCCATGGCCCTGAGCCAGTAAGAGGAATACCGCTTTATGCAACTTAAACCATCCGAAATCAGTGACCTGATTCGGCAGCGCCTCCAGGGTTATCAGGCGACCGCCGAAGCGCGCACGGAAGGCACCATCGTCAGCCTGTCCGATGGCATCGCCCGGATCTATGGCCTCGACAACGCGATGCAGGGCGAGATGATCGAATTCCCGGCGCCGCGGGAAGGCGATCCGGTCACCTATGGCCTGGCCATGAACCTGGAGCGCGATTCGGTCGGCACCGTGATCCTGGGCGACTACGAGCATCTGGCGGAGGGCGACAAGGCGCTCTGCACCGGCCGCATTCTGGAAGTGCCGGTCGGCGAAGCGCTGCTGGGCCGCGTGGTCAACGCCCTGGGCCAGCCGATCGATGGCAAGGGTCCGATCAGTGCCAGCCAGTCTTCGCCCATCGAAGTCATCGCGCCGGGCGTGATCGAGCGGCAATCGGTCAGCCAGCCAGTGCAGACCGGCCTCAAGGCCATCGACGCCATGGTGCCGATCGGCCGCGGCCAGCGCGAATTGATCATCGGCGACCGCCAGACCGGCAAGACCGCCGTGGCGATCGACACGATCATCAACCAGAAGGGTACCGGCGTTAAGTGCATCTACGTGGCCATCGGGCAGAAAAACTCCTCGATCGCCAACGTGGTGCGCAAGCTGGAAGAGCACGGCGCGATGGACCACACCATCGTGGTCGCCGCCAGCGCCTCCGAATCGGCGGCGATGCTCTACACCGCGCCGTACTCCGGTTGCGCCATGGGCGAATACTTCCGCGATCGCGGCCAGGATGCCCTGATCGTCTACGACGACCTGTCCAAGCAGGCCGTGGCCTATCGCCAGGTTTCGCTGCTTCTGCGCCGCCCGCCGGGCCGCGAGGCGTTCCCCGGCGACGTGTTCTACCTGCATTCCCGTCTGCTGGAGCGGGCTTCCCGCATCAACGCCGACGAGGTCGCGCGCCTCACCAACGGCGCGGTGCAGGGCCAGACCGGTTCGCTCACCGCCCTGCCGATCATCGAGACCCAGGCTGGCGACGTGTCGGCGTTCGTGCCCACCAACGTGATCTCGATCACCGACGGCCAGATCTACCTGGAAACCGACCTGTTCAATGCCGGCATCCGACCCGCCATCAACCCGGGCTTGTCGGTGTCCCGCGTCGGCGGTGCCGCCCAGACCAAGATCATCAAGAAGCTCGGCGGCGGTATCCGGCTCGCCTTGGCCCAATATCGCGAGCTGGCGGCTTTCGCCCAGTTCGCCTCCGACTTGGATGAAGCCACCCGCAAGCAACTCGAACGCGGCCAGCGCGTGACCGAACTGATGAAACAGAAACAATACTCGCCGATGTCGGTGGCCGAAATGGCGATTTCGCTGTTCGCGGCGGATCGCGGCTATCTCGACGACGTGGCGCTCAACAAGATCGGCGATTTCGAGGCCGGCCTGATGGCGTATGCGCGAGCGAACCAAGCCAGCCTGATCGACAAGATCAACGAAAAGGGCGACTACAACGACGAGATCGAAGCGGGCCTGAAGAAGACCGTGGAAGATTTCAAGGCCCACTACGTCTAAGCGGGTGTCACCATGGCCGGCGCCAAAGAGATACGCACCAAAATCAAGAGTATCAAAAGTACTCAGAAGATCACCAAGGCCATGGAAATGGTGGCGGCCAGCAAGATGCGCAAGGCTCAGGAGCGCATGAAAGCGGCCCGACCCTACGCGACCAAGATCCGCAACGTCATCTCGCACCTGGCCCACGCGCATACCGAGTATCGCAGTCCAGGGTTGATCGAGCGCGAACTTAAGCGGGTCGGCCTGATCGTGGTGTCGACCGACCGCGGCCTGTGCGGAGGATTGAACACCAACCTGTTCAAGGCGACCATCCTCGCCATGCAGGACTGGCGGAATCGCGGCGTCGAGATCGATGTCTGCACCGTCGGCACCAAGGCATTCCAGTTTTTCCGCCGGCTGAAAGGCAACGTGGTCGCCCACGTTTCGCACCTGGGCGACTCGCCCCGCTTCGAGGACGTGCTCGGGCCGGTCAAGGTCATGGCCGATGCCTTCGCGGAGGGTCGGATCGACGCGATCTATCTGGTGTACAACGAGTTCGTCAACACCATGAGCCAAAAGCCCAGGATCGAGCGACTGGTGCCCATCACCGCCGAGGTGCAGGATGCGGCGCCTGTCCATCGCTGGGATTACATCTACGAGCCCGATCCCAAGGAACTTATCGAGTTGCTGTTGCGGCGCTACGGCGAGTCGGTGGTCTATCAGGCTTTGGTGGAAAACGTCGCGTGCGAGATGGCCGCTCGCATGGTCGCCATGAAGAGCGCGTCCGACAACGCGGGCACTCTCATCGATGAGTTGCAACTGATCTACAACAAGGCCCGGCAAGCGTCGATCACCCAGGAACTGGCCGAGATCGTGGGTGGCGCCGCTGCGGTGTAGGGAACGCGGCGAGCGCCCGCCCCCGGTGGCGGGCGCGCGGTGAAACAAGTTTAAGGGGAACCCATAATGAGTTCTGGCAATATCGTGCAAATCATCGGCGCGGTGGTGGACGTCGAGTTCCCGCGCGGCGCGGTGCCCAAGATCTATGACGCCCTGCGCCTTGACGAAAACGGGCTGATTTTGGAAGTACAGCAGCAGTTGGGCGACGGCGTGGTCCGCACCATCGCCATGGGCGCGACCGAGGGATTGAAGCGCAACATGGTCGTGTCCAATACCGGCGCGCCGGTGACCGTGCCGGTGGGCAAGCCCACCCTGGGCCGGATCATGAACGTGCTGGGCGTGCCTATCGATCATAAGGGACCGGTGGAGACCGATAGCTACCGCGCCATCCATCAGCCAGCGCCCAGTTACGAGGATCAGTCGGGTGCGACCGAACTGCTGGAAACCGGCATCAAGGTGATCGACCTGCTCTGTCCATTCGCCAAGGGCGGCAAGATCGGCCTGTTCGGTGGCGCGGGCGTGGGCAAGACCGTCAACATGATGGAACTGATCCGCAACATCGCCATCGAGCACTCGGGCTATTCGGTGTTCGCCGGTGTGGGCGAGCGGACCCGCGAGGGCAACGACTTCTATCACGAAATGAAAGAGTCGAACGTGCTCGACAAGGTGGCGCTGGTCTACGGCCAGATGAACGAGCCGCCGGGCAACCGCTTGCGCGTGGGGCTGACCGGCCTGACCATCGCCGAGAATTTCCGCGACGAAGGCCGCGACGTGCTGCTGTTCATCGACAACATCTACCGCTACACCCTGGCCGGCACCGAGTGCTCGGCGCTGCTGGGCCGCATGCCTTCGGCGGTGGGCTATCAGCCGACGCTGGCCGAGGAAATGGGCGTGTTGCAGGAGCGCATCACCTCGACCAAGACCGGCTCCATCACCTCCATTCAAGCGGTGTACGTACCCGCCGACGACCTGACCGACCCGTCGCCGGCCACTACCTTCGCCCACCTGGACGCCACGGTGGTGTTGTCCCGCCAGATCGCCGAGTTGGGCATCTATCCGGCGGTGGATCCATTGGATTCCACCTCGCGGCAGTTGGATCCGCTGGTGGTCGGCCAGGATCACTACGACACCGCCCGCTCGGTGCAGAGCACGCTGCAACGCTACAAGGAATTGAAGGATATCATCGCCATTCTCGGCATGGACGAATTGTCCGAGGAAGACAAGCTGGTGGTGGCGCGCGCGCGCAAGATCCAGCGTTTCCTGTCGCAGCCGTTCTTCGTGGCCGAGGTGTTCACCGGTTCGCCTGGCAAGTACGTCGCGCTCAAGGACACCATCGCGGCGTTCAAGGGCATCGTCGCCGGCGAATACGATCATTTGCCCGAGCAGGCGTTCTACATGGTCGGCTCGATCGACGAGGCCGTGGAGAAGGGTAGCAAGCTGTAATGGGGCGGCGGTCCCGTTTCCGGGACCGCATTCCATTCGCAACCGACAAGGGGACGCACCATGGCCATGACACTGCATGTCGACATCGTCAGCGCGGAGAAGGAATTGTTCTCTGGCGCCGCCGAAATGGTGACCGCGCCGGGGGAATTGGGCGAGTTGGGTATTTTGCCCCGCCATAGCCAGTTGTTGACGCGGTTGAAACCCGGCCAGGTTCGGGTTCGGCTGCTGGGTGGCGAGGAGCAGTTATTCTATGTGTCGGGAGGGTTGCTGGAAGTCCAGCCCCATGTGGTCACCATCCTGTCCGACACGGCGGAACGAGCCAAGGACTTGGACGAGGCGGCGGCGCAGTCCGCCAAGCAACGCGCCGAGCAAGTGATCGCCGACCATCGCAGCGAGTTCGAATACGCCCGGGCCAAGGCCGAACTGGCCGAGGCGATCGCGCAACTGCAAGCGATTGAAAGATTGCGCAAGCTGCGTAAATCGAGTTAATCCAGGCTAATAATAATAATCATCTCGACCCCGCTAGGCCGTGACCCCGTGTCACGGCCTTTTTGTTTATGCGAGAGCCGGCGGAAACGGAGTTTTGAATCCGCCGCTCGAAGCCCGGATTGGGAAGGTTCGGTATAATGCACAACAGTCTTTATTAGAGAGGCGCACCCGTCATGCAGCAGCTTTCGGTGGTGATCCTTGCCGCTGGCAAAGGTAAAAGGATGACTTCGGATTTGCCCAAGGTATTGCATCCGCTGGGTGGCAGACCGTTACTCGCCCACGTATTGGCGACGGCTGGCGATCTTGAGGCGACAGCGCGACTGGTGGTGCATGGTCACGGCGGCGAGCAGGTCAAAACCCTCTTTATCCACGAGCGAGGCGTGCAATGGGTGGAACAAGCCGAGCAACTGGGAACGGGTCACGCGGTGGCGCAGGCACTGCCGTTGCTCGACGCCGCCGGTGTGACGCTAGTGTTGTATGGCGACGTGCCGCTGATTCGCGCCGAAACCTTGCGGCCGCTGGTGGCCGCGGCCCAACAGGGCAAACTGGCGCTGCTGACGGTCGAACTGGCCGACCCCGGCGGATATGGCCGCATCGTGCGCGACCCACAGGGTCAGATATGTCGCATTGTCGAGGAGAAGGACGCCACCGCCGAGGAGCGGCGTTTGCGTGAGATCAACACCGGGATTCTGGCGGTTGCCACCGCGAAACTGCGTCGCTGGGTCGCCCAACTCAACAACAATAACGCTCAAGGCGAATATTACCTGACCGACGTAGTGACGCTGGCGGTGCGCGACGGCGTGATGATCGAGGCGTTCACGGTGGCGGAGCCGGAGCAAGTGCTTGGAGTCAACGATCGCGGGCAACTGGCGCAACTGGAACGGTTCCACCAGCGCCGCCAGGCCGAACGACTGATGCGCGAGGGCGCGACCTTGCTGGACCCGGCCCGGGTGGACGTGCGCGGTACGTTGACCACCGGGAAGGACGTGGTCATCGATGTCAACGTGGTGTTCGAAGGCACGGTGCGGTTGGGTGACCGGGTACGGATCGGATCGTGCTGTGTGCTGCGCGACGCCATCATTGGCGACGATGTCGAGATTCTGTCACACTGCCGAATCGAAGGCGCGGAGGTGGGAGCCGGATCGCAGATTGGCCCCTTTGCCCGCTTGCGGCCGGGCTCATTGCTGGCGGCCGGCGTGCATATCGGCAACTTTGTCGAGACCAAGAAGACCCGGATCGGGCTGGGTTCCAAGGTCAACCACCTGACCTATCTCGGCGATGCCGAAATCGGCGCGGAGGTCAACGTCGGGGCCGGCACCATCACCTGCAACTACGACGGCGCCAACAAGCACCAGACCGTGATTGGCGATGGCGCTTTCATCGGCTCCAACAGTTCGCTGGTGGCGCCGGTGCGGATCGGCAAGGGCGCCACGGTGGGCGCGGGTTCCTCGGTCAACCGCGATGTGCCGGATGGCGGCCTGTGCCTGACCCGCGCGCCACGCAGGGACATCGCCAACTGGCGGCGACCGGTCAAGCCGAAAAAAGGCTGACCCAGTTTCCTTTTCTCCATCACCCTCCAGGCAAGCCGACATGGTCAAAACCCGTTTCGCTCCCAGTCCCACGGGGTATCTGCATATCGGCGGCGCCCGCACCGCGCTGTTTTCCTGGTTGTATGCCCGCCGCCATGGCGGCCCCTTCGTGCTGCGCATCGAGGACACGGACCTGGAGCGTTCCACCCCGGAAGCGGTGAACGCCATTCTGGAGGGTATGAACTGGCTGGGGCTGGATTACGACGAGGGACCGTTTTACCAGACTCGGCGGTTCGATCGTTATCAGGACGTGCTGCGCCAGTTGTTGCGGGAGGGCAGCGCCTACTACTGCTATTGCACCCGCGAGGAACTGGAAGCGTTGCGCGCCGAGCAGATGGCCCGCAAGGAAAAACCGCGTTACGACGGCCGTTACCGCGACTACCAGGGACCACCGCGCGAAGGGGTCGAGCCGGTGGTGCGATTCAAGAACCCGCTGAACGGTCAGGTCGTCGTCGAGGATTTGATTCGCGGCAACATCGTGTTTCAGAACGCCGAACTGGACGACCTCATCATCGCCCGCGCCGACGGTAGCCCCACCTACAATTTCTGCGTGGTGGTGGACGACATGGACATGAACATCACCCATGTGATCCGGGGCGACGACCATATCAACAACACGCCCCGGCAGATCAACATCCTCAAGGCATTGGGCGCGACGGTTCCCCACTACGCTCATGTGCCGATGATTCTGGGGCCGGACGGTCAGAAACTGTCCAAGCGCCACGGCGCCGCCAGCGTCATGGAGTATCGCGACCAGGGTTATCTGCCGGAAGCGGTGCTCAATTTCCTGGTGCGGCTGGGCTGGTCACACGGCGATCAGGAAATTTTCTCGCTGGACGAGATGGTGGAGCGCTTCGATCTCGATGGGTGCAACAAGGCGGCGTCGGCGATCAACCCCTCCAAGCTGATCTGGTTGAATAAACACTATCTGAAAACCCTGGAGCCGGCGCATGTCGCCCGTCATTTGAGCTGGCACATCGGCCAGTTGGGCATCGATCCCAGCGCGGGACCCGCCCTGCCCGAAGTGGTCAAAGCCTTCGCCGAACGTTCCGACACCCTGAAGGGGATGGCGCAAGCCGCCAGCTTTCTGTACCACGAATTCGAAACCTACGACGCCAAGGCGGCCAGCAAGAATCTGACGGCGGCCGCCGAGATACCCCTGCGGGCCATGGGTCAGGCCCTGTCCGCCTTGGCGGAGTGGCGGGCCGAGTCGATTCATGCGATGGTGAACCGGGTCGCCGAGGAGAACGGATTGGCGCTGGGCAAGGTGGCGCAACCGCTGCGGGTGGCGGTGTGCGGCACGGCGGTATCACCGCCGATCGATATCACGCTGGAACTGCTAGGCCGGCGCAAAACCCTGGCACGAATCGAGCGGGCGCTGGACTTCATCGCCCACCTTCCCGGTGACTCATAACCTGGAAGGTCGAACCAAGGCGTCTTGGGGTAGCGCGAACCTCCGCGCCGATCAAATTTACTGGAATCGTGGCGACTCAGGATAGGCGGATGACTTGTAGCGATCTCGCCGCTACAATCCCTTCCCCTCTTGTCCACCCACCGCGGATGATCCAAGCCATGCAGGAACTCAATCCCTATTTCAATCGGATCAACGACCTGCGGGGGCGCTGTGCGTCCCTCAGGGGGTATCTTTGACTTCGAGACCAGGCGTGAGCGGCTGGACGAGGTCAACCGCGAATTACAGGAACCGGATATCTGGAACAACCCCGAACGGGCGCAGGCGTTGGGCAAGGAACGCGCCCAGTTGGAGATCGTGGTCAACCGCTTGGAAAGCCTCGACCGGGGCCTGAACGAAGTCGCCGAATTGCTGATCCTGGCCGGTGAGGAAGGTGACGAAACGGCGGTCGTCGAGGTGGCGCGGGACCTCGAAACCCACGCTCGCGTGGTGGCGGATCTGGAATTTCAGCGGATGTTTTCCGGCGAACTGGACGCCGGCAATGCTTTTCTGGATATCCAGGCCGGCTCCGGCGGCACCGAGGCGCAGGACTGGGCCGAGATGTTGTTGCGAATGTACTTGCGCTGGGGCGAGCGGCGCGGGTTCAAGACCGAACTGCTCGAAGCTTCGCCGGGCGAGGTGGCCGGTATCAAGAGCGCCAGCGTGCGCTTCGAGGGCGACTATGCGTTTGGCTGGTTGCGAACCGAAACCGGCGTCCATCGCCTGGTGCGCAAGTCGCCGTTCGATTCCGGCAACCGCCGACATACCTCGTTCGCGGCGGTATTCGTGGCCCCGGAAGTGGATGACAGTATCGAGGTGGACATCAACTCGGCGGATTTGCGGGTGGATGTGTACCGCGCTTCCGGGGCGGGCGGCCAGCACGTCAACCGCACCGAATCGGCGATTCGGATCACGCACCTGCCGACCGGCATCGTGGTGCAGTGTCAGAACGACCGCTCCCAGCACAAGAACCGCTCGACCGCCATGAAGCAGCTCAAATCCAAGCTTTATGAACTGGAGTTGCAGAAGCGCAACGCCCAGTCCCAGGCGATCGAGGACAGCAAGGCCGACATCGGCTGGGGCAGCCAGATTCGCTCCTATGTACTGGACCAGTCGCGGATCAAGGATTTGCGCACCGGCGTCGAAACCAGCAACCCGCAACCGGTTCTGGACGGCGATCTGGACGAATTCATCGAGGCCAGCTTGAAGAGCGGGCTGTAAGCGATGCTTGCGGGCGCGGCTCAGGTTTCACGCCCGAGCGCCTCCAACGCTTCCTGCGTTTCCAACCATTCCGTTTCCAGCACGGCCAGTTCCCGATCCACTTCACCTTTGCGCACCAGCCATTCCTTGAGCCGGTTCTTGTTGGCGTCGTCGTAGCTGCCCGGATCGGCAAGGGCGGTTTGCAAATCTCGCTGTTCGGCGTGCAGTGTTTCCATCCGTTGTTCCAGTTGCCTGGCGCGCCGTTCCAGCGGTTTGCGCTGGGCCGCGAGTTGCTGGCGGCGTTCCGCGTCCTGGCGTTTCTGGTCGCGGCGTTCGCCGGCACGGCTGCCGTTGCCAGCAGCGCGCGCGGCCGTGTCGCGATTGGCAGCCCGTTGCCGTTCGTTCAGCCAGTCGCGGTAGTCGTCCAGATCGCCGTCGAACGGCCGCGCCTGCCCATCCGCGACCAGAAGAAACTCGTCGGTGACCGTGCGCAGCAGATGGCGGTCGTGGGAGACCACGATCAGCGCGCCTTGGTAGTCCTGCAAGGCCAGGGTCAGGGCATGGCGCATGTCAAGGTCGAGGTGGTTGGTCGGTTCGTCCAGCAGCAGCAGATTGGGTCGTTGCCAGACCAGTAGCGCCAGCGCCAGCCGTGCTTTCTCGCCACCGGAGAAGGGTTCGACCGGGTCCAGCGCCCGGTCGCCGGCAAAGCCGAAGCCGCCGATGAAGTCTCGCAATGACTGATCGCTGGTCCTTTCGTCCAACTGTTGCAAATGCCGCAGCGCGCTCCAGTCGGGCCGCAATTGTTCCAATTGATGCTGGGCGAAATAACCGATGGCCAGCCCTTGCCCGGTCTCGATCCGACCGGACAGTGGCGACAGCGCGCCGGCCAGCAGCTTGATCAGCGTGGATTTACCGGCCCCGTTCGGTCCCAGCAGGCCAAGCCGGGTGCCGGGGCCGATGACCAGGCTCACGTTGTCCAGCACCCGCCGCCCGTTGTAACCAGCGGCAACTTTTTCGACCGCCAGTAGTGGATTCGGCAGCCGCTCCGGCGCGGCGAAACCGAACGTGAATGGCGAATCGACGTGAGCGGCGGCGATGCGCTCCATCCGTTCCAGCGCCTTGATCCGGCTTTGCGCCTGCCGCGCCTTGGTGGCCTTGGCGCGGAAGCGGGTGATGAAGCTCTCCAGATGGGCGATTTCCCGCTGCTGCTTTTCGTAAGCCGCCTGTTGCAAGGCCAGCCGGGCGGCGCGCTGATCCTCGAAGGCGGCGTAGTTGCCGGGGTACAGCGTAATCCGCCGCTGGTCGATGTGGGCGATATGGCTGGCGACGTTGTCCAGCACGTCGCGGTCGTGGGAGATGAGCAACAGCGTCCCTGGATAGACGCGCAGCCATTGTTCCAGCCACAACACCGCATCGAGGTCGAGATGGTTGGTCGGTTCGTCCAGCAGCAATAGATCGGAGCGGCACATCAGCGCACGCGCCAGATTCAGCCGCACTCGCCAGCCACCGGAGAACTCCGCGACCGGCCGGTCCAATTGATCGGCGGCGAAACCCAGCCCCGCCATCAGCTTGCCGGCGCGGGCGCGAGCGCTGTAACCGTCAATGGCGTCGAAATGGGCGTGCAGCTCCGCTTGGCGCGCGCCGTCGTGGGCGGCTTCGGCGGTTCGCAGATCATGTTCGATCTGGCGCAATTCGGCGTCGCCGTCCAGCACGAAATCCAGCGCGGGCGTCGGCAATGCCGGGGTTTCCTGGGCGACATGGGCGATGACCCAGCGCGGCGGGAGATCAAGGTCGCCGGCATCCGGATGCAGTTCGTCGCGCAGCAGCGCAAACAGGCTGGACTTGCCGCAGCCGTTGGCGCCGATCACCCCGACCTTCCAGCCAGGATGCACGGTCAGTGAGGTATTTTCAAACAACGGCTTGCCGCCGCGTTGCAGGGAGAGCTGGCGAAGGGTAATCAAACGGGGGTTCCTTGAAAGTCAAGGTTGACCAACTCGCGGTATTCTCCATAACGCAGCGTCATTGTGTGCCGCCGCCGAACAGGCAATGGTTCTCGCGCAACAGCGGTCCATTGAGCGCAAACAAAACCTGGGCAAGTTTTTGGTGGCGTGGCCGCTCAAACATGGGTTCAGCCTTTTCCAAAGGCCTGGCGCAGTGCATCGATCAAATGCCGCTCTCCTGGCTCCATGGCGGCAAAATCCAGATGACGCCCGTTGCGCTCATAGATATCCAGCGCTTCGACTGGCATTAGTGCATCCGTGCCGTGGAGTTGCCAGGCAAGCTGTTTAAGTTGCGGGTAGTCCGATAAATGAATGCGGACGGGAATCCAGCCCTTTCGGTGGTCGTCACCAACTTCGGGGACAGGGTTGGACGGCGTGAGAATGCCAAAATCCAGGCCCAGCGC
>CALGOO010000193.1 GCA_937960715.1 uncultured Candidatus Competibacteraceae bacterium | reverse complement strand
GGTGGGGGGTGTGGATGGCTACGGTACTGTCTTCGTTGGCGCCGCTTATGGTTGCCGGTGAGTCGCATTGTTCCGGATGGGCGGCCTTGACGCTTCACCAGGCGTCCACCAAACTTGATCGAGCGTCGCGAAAAATTCACGACCAAATCCCTCATCCATACTGTTCGATCAGCCATCCACCGTCGGTCCCTTGTCATGAGCCGAGATACGCTTTCCGACCTGCTGCGCAGCGTGCGCCTGCGCGGCGCGGTGTTCTTCTACGTGAGCTTGCGCGATCAGTGGTCCGCCGAAGCCTCGACGGCGCGGGAAATCGCCGAGGCGGTGATGCCCGGCTGCGAGCACGTCATGGAGTACCACATGATCGCCAAGGGCGACGGCTGGGCGGCCGTGTCGGGATTGCCGCCGGTACGGCTCGCCGCCGGCGACATCGTGATGTTTCCGCAGGGAGACCGCCATGTGATTTCGAGCGCGCCTGGTCTGGAGCCAAACCGACGCGAGCCCGAGTGGGTCTTCGCGCGACGCAACGACCCGAAGCCGTTGCCGATCTCGATTCGACACGGGGTCGTCGACGACCAGGCGAGGATGCCGATCGAAGACGCCGAGGCGGTGCTGGTGTGCGGGTTTCTCGGCTGCGACCTCAAGCCGTTCAATCCGCTGGTCGCCGCCCTGCCGCGCATCCTGCATCTACCGGTGTCGCGCGCGGGCGACTGGGTGGCCCGCGTGATCGACCAGGCGGTGGTGGAATCGAACGAACGTCGGCCTGGTGGCGACGCCGTGCTCGAACGTCTGTCGGAAATGATGTTCGTCGATGTCGCCCGCCGTTACCTCGACGGCTTGGCCGAGGATGCGACTGGCTGGCTCGCGGGACTGCGCGACCGCTTCGTCGGCAAGGCGCTCGCGCTGTTGCACGAACGCCCCGACCACCCGTGGACCGTCGACGACCTCGGCCGCGAGGTCGGCCTGTCGCGTTCCGCGCTGCACGAGCGGTTCGTGAGTTTCATCGGCCATCCACCCATGCAATATCTGACCAACTGGCGCATCCAGCTCGGCGCGCGGTTGTTGCGCGAATCGAACCGCACCGTCGCGACGATCGCGCTCGACGTCGGTTACGACTCCGAGGCGGCGTTCTCGCGCGCTTTCCGGCGGATGGTCGGCCTGCCGCCGGCCACGTGGCGGAAAGCACAGGCCGGCGCGTAGACGGTGTCGGGAAACCGCGATGATTCCAAGGGAAGAACGCGGGCCGCCGATCTAAGCCCGCCAGTCGGGGGCGATCAGGCCGTCCACGATGCCGGCCAGGCGAAATACGCCGCTTCCAGATCATGACCCAGTTGCAACGGGCGCGTCCACACCCCGCGCTCCAGTTCGCGCGCCGGCAACCCGCCACGGGCAGAATCACCTACGAATTGGGTCAGATCCTCCATGTGGGTCATGATGTCCAACCGCTTGCCATCCATCGTCATCGGTGGGTTCCTCGGATGATTGGGTTTTCGTCAACCACGATCTACCCACGTCCGGGCCACTGGACAAGGGACCCACTGTCCCTTTCCGGGGCTTACCAACGCTTGCCAGCTACTCCCGCGCTCGACTGGTTACGCCCGTTTTAAATGAAAATAAAGAATAACTATTTGTATTTTTATTCTTTTTATTTTTAATCCAGCGTTTCTATACTGCTCGTCGCATTCACTGATCCTTCGATCAAGTCAACGACCCGCGCTTTCGAAATGGACGGAGATCGTGCGCTGGCACGACAGGCGTGGTGCTGCCGGGCGGCGGGATGACCGCCCCTTTCTACCGAAATCGTCTTGTTCCGGGGAGGTTCCCATGTCGCTCGCACCGCTTGTCGCCCACTTCAACCAGCAATTCCAACAAGCGGCCTGGGCGGGCGCGCGGGCGCCCTTCGCCCTGGAAGAAGGCGCCGTGGTGGCCGGATTTTACGGCATGCGGCTGGAGAGCGTCTTCGATGCGCTTCTGGATGCCGGGGATGAGGTGCTCGGCTATCAGGCCTGGCTTCACGCCTTCAGCCCGCGCGGCAATAGCGTATCGCCCAGGGCGCCTTACGCCGTCGCCCTCGACGAGGATTCCATCGTTTACCTCGACCGCCTGGTTCGCACCCTGCACGTCCTTAACGCCGCCGCCTGGGGGCTGAGCGGATTGTTATTGCTGGAGGTCCATCCCTGGCATATTGCCCGGGTGTCCGGCGATCACGGAGCGGTGTTCGAGGGCATTCTGCGCGACTGCGGCCGGGCGCCGGGCGATGTGGTTCTGGAAATCGCCGAAGCCGTCGTGCTGGATAGTGGCCACCTGGTCCAGGCCATCGCCAGTTTCCGGGCGCGGGGCTTCGGTATCGCCCTGCACCAGCGCGGCGCTGATCCCAGCGAGCTGGATCGGTTGCTGGCCTTGCAACCGGATATCATCAAGCTGGGCTATTCGCATCTGCGAGCGGCGGAAATGAGCGCCGACGAACTGCGCGTACTGGCCCAGCGCGTCCAGCGGATCAAGAATCATGGCGCGCGGGTGTTTCTGCTTGGCGTTGCCACCGAGCATCAGGCTCAGATTGCCCGCTGGGTCGGCGCCGACGGCTATCAGGACTGCGTCCGCCATCCGGTCGAGGAGACCACCGTCCTCATCGTGCCGGGTTTGGGCGACTCCGGGCCGGATCACTGGCAAACCCTGTGGGGCCGGGACCACCCGGCGTACCGGCGGGTCCGCCAGCGAAACTGGCGCCAACCGCAAGTCGACGAATGGGTCGAGGCCCTGGATCGGGAAATCCGCCGCGCGCCCAGTCCGGTGATCCTGGTTGGACACAGCCTGGGCTGCATCACCATCGCCGAGTGGGCCAGGCGCCGCTGGGCCGATGTCCGAGGGGCCTTGCTGGTGGCGCCCGCCGACACCGACCACCGTCCGTTCTTCGATGGGGTGCCGCTGCGACCCCTGCCATTTCCGAACATCCTCGTCGCCAGCGAGAACGATCCACACCTTGAGCTGGAGCGGGCGAAGTGGTTTGCCCAGCACTGGGGCAGCCGCCTGGTCAATCTCGGCCAGGCTGGCCACATCAACGTCGAATCGGGGTTTGGACCTTGGCCCGAAGGGGAAACCCTGCTGGCCGAATTGCGAGCCGGCGCCTTGCGCCCGCCCGCCGGGTTGCCGGCGCCGACCGTGGTCGGGTCGCCATTGCCCCTCGCCGCGAGCGCGGCGATTTGAGGAAATCCAAATCGTTTTCGAGTTGGCTTGGAGAAGTGGCCCCCGTGGCAAGGGTCAACAACCGGTATGGTCTTCAGATGCCGGCGCCGCCCTCGAACACTTCGCCGCGCCCCGGCGCTGGCGAGAGGCTGGCCGTCGCGGAACTGGCGTTGCGCACGAGGGACTCGTTCAGTTCCGGATTGCACAACTCGATGAATCGATAAGCGAAATTTCTTAGATAGTGGCCCCTGCGCACGGCGATCCAGGTGATGTTCTTCTCGAACAGCCGGGCGCCATCGAGCAGGCGCAGGCCAACGTCCTTGGCCGGGTTGTAAGCGATCTCGGCAATGATGCCGATGCCAAGGCCCAGCTCGACGTAGGTTTTGATCACGTCGGCGTCCAACGCCGAGATCACGATGTCGGGTATCAGCCCCGCCCGCCCGAAGGTAACGTCGAGCCGGGTACGGCCGGTGAAGCCTTCGTGGTAAGTGATGATCGGATGTTCCACGATGGCTTCGAGCGTGAGCGGGGTTTCCGAAACGAGCGGGTGATCGTCCTGGACGATCAGTCCATGATGCCAATCGTAAAAGAAAAAAGTCGCGAGTTCGGCCACGCTGGCCAGCGCCTCGGTGGCAATGCCGATATCGGCCTCGCCGTCCAGCAGCATCGCGGCGATCTCGGCCGGACTGGCTTGATGGAGCGCCAGATGGACCTTGGGAAAGGCGGCCTTGAATCGCGCGACCACGGGCGGCAGGGCGTAGCGCGCCTGGGTATGGGTAGTAGCCACGCGGAGATTGCCCTGGTCGCGGTTGGAAAACTGCTCCGCAAGGTGGCGAATATTTTTGGCGTCCAGCAACATGCGCTGGACGATCCCAACCAGTTCCTGGCCCGGCTCGGTCAGTCCCAGCAACCGCTTGCCCCGGCGGACGAACAATTCGATGCCGAGTTCGTCCTCCAGGTCCTTAATGTGCTTGCTCACCCCCGACTGCGAGGTGAACAGCGCGTTGGCGACCTCGGTCAGGTTGAAGTGGCAACGGACCGCTTCCTGGATAATGCGCAGTTGCTGGAAGTTCAAATCCCCTCTCCATCAACGCCGATCAGGCTACCCGCCGGGAGGGGCGTCCGTCCCGCCGGCCGGGGCTCGGGCGCGAACAAGCGAATCCGCGCCGGCTTCAGGCGCACCCGTTGCCCGTTCGCGAGATTCAGCGCGGCCACGCGCTCGCGCGACAATTCCACTTCGTAAAAGCGGCCGGATTCGCGTTCCGCGCCGGTCAGTTCGACCCGCGCGGTGGGGCCAAAGGCCAACACCCGTTCGACGCGCGCCGCGATGCCCGCGTTTCCCGCCGGGTTCGTTTCGATGTCCAGTTCGTGGGGGCGAACGAAGCCCAGCGCCTCGGCGCCGGGCTGAAAGCCGTTATGGCCCAGGGGCAAGCTCCCCTCGCCGACGTGCAGATGATGGTCCTGGACCCGGCCGTGAAACAGATTGACCGCGCCAAGAAAGCCGTACACGAACGGCGAGGCCGGCTGTTCGTAGACCTCGTAAGGGGTACCGACCTGTTCGACGCGGCCACGATTCATCACCACGACTTGATCCGACACTTCCAGCGCCTCCTCCTGGTCGTGGGTCACGAACAGGCTGGTGATATGCAGCGCATCGTGCAGTTGGCGCAACCAGCGGCGCAACTCCTTGCGGACCTTGGCGTCCAGCGCGCCGAACGGTTCGTCGAGCAGCAGCACGCGCGGCTCGACCGCCAGGGCGCGGGCCAGGGCGATCCGCTGGCGCTGCCCGCCGGACAACTGGGTCGGGTAGCGATTCGCCAGCGCACTCAGTTGCACCAAGTCGAGGAGTTCGTGGACGCGGGCGCGAATCGCAGGTTCGCCGGGGCGCTGTTGGCGCGGTCTGACTCGCAACCCGAAGGCCACGTTGTCGAACACGGTCATGTGGCGGAACAAGGCGTAATGCTGGAACACGAAGCCGACTTGCCGCTCGCGCACGTGGGCATCGGAGGCGTCCTCGCCGTCGAGAAGCACCTGGCCGCCGTCGGCGGATTCCAGGCCGGCGATGATCCGTAGCAGGGTGGTTTTGCCGCAACCGGAGGGTCCCAGCAGGCCCACCAGTTCGCCCGTCGGGAAATCCAGGGTGACGTCGTCGAGGGCGACGAAGGCGCCGAACCGTTTGGTGATGTTTTGCACGCGAATACTCATAACGATAATTCCCTCAGGATTCCTGACCCGCGCTTAATTCTTGCCGGCCCCGCCATTCCACCAGGGATTTGACGACCAGCGTCAGCAAAGCGAGCAGCGCCAGCAGCGAGGCCACCGCGAAGGCGGCGGCGAAGTTGTATTCGTTGTAAAGGATCTCCACGTACAAGGGCATGGTGTTGGTCCGCCCCCGAATGTGGCCGGACACCACCGAGACCGCGCCGAATTCCCCCATGGCGCGGGCGTTGCACAGGATCACCCCATACAGCAATCCCCATTTGATGTTGGGCAAGGTGACGCGCCAGAAGGTTTGCCAACCGGACGCCCCCAGCACGATCGCCGCTTCCTCTTCTTCCTGGCCCTGCGCCTCCATCAACGGAATCAATTCCCGGGCGACGAACGGAAATGTCACGAACACCGTCGCCAGCACCAGGCCGGGCACGGCGAAAATGATTTTCACGTCATGTTCGATCAGCCAGGGACCGAACCAGCCCTGCGCCCCGAACAGCAGCACGAAAATCAGACCGGCAACGACCGGTGAAACCGAGAACGGCAAATCGATCAAGGTCGTGAGCAACTGCTTGCCGCGAAAATTGAACTTGGCAATCGCCCAGGCCGCCGACACGCCAAACACCAGATTAAGCGGCACGGCAATCGCGGCGACGAGCAGGGTCAGGAAAATCGCGGATCGGGCGTCTGGATCGACCAGCGCCGCGAAATAGACTCCCCAGCCCTTGCGAAGGGCTTCGGCGAAGACCGTGACCAAGGGCAATAACAGGAACAGCGCAAAGAACGCCAGCGCGATGGCGATCAGAATCCCGCGCACCCAGGCAGGTTCGCGGGTGGCGGCGCTGGCCTCGAATCGCCGTGAGTGGACGGTCCAATGAGTGGCAACGGCGGCGCCCATGCTTATCCTCCTCCGTGACTACGGTTGGCCCATGCCTGCAAGCCATTGATCAGGAATAGCAAGATAAACGAAGTCACCAGCATGACTGCGGCAATCGCCGTGGCGCCGGGGTAGTCGAACTGCTCCAGTTTGGTAATGATCAGCAGCGGCGTGATTTCCGACACCATCGGCACATTACCGGCGATAAAGATGACCGAACCGTATTCTCCCACCGCGCGGGCAAAGGCCAGGGCGAAGCCGGTGAGTAGCGCGGGCAGCACCGGCGGCAACACCACGCGATAAAACGTCTGCCAGCGATCCGCGCCGAGACTGGCGGCGGCTTCCTCCAACTCGGTACTCAGATCCTCGAGTACCGGTTGCACCGTGCGCACCACGAAGGGGAGGCCGATGAAGATCAGCGCCACCAGAATCCCCAGCGGAGTAAAGGCGACCTTGATGCCCAACGGTTGCAGCCATTGCCCCAGCCAGCCGTTGCCCGCATAGATGGCGGTGAGGGCGATACCGGCGACCGCCGTGGGCAAGGCGAACGGCAAGTCGACCAGCGCATCCACGATCCGCTTGCCCGGAAAGGTGTAGCGCACCAGCACCCAGGCAAAAATCAGCCCGAAGACGGCGTTGATCGCGGCGGCCAGCAGGGAAACGCCGTAGGTCAACTGGTACGAGGCCACCACCCGGGGAGTGCTGATGGCCGCCCAGAACGACTCCCAACCCTGGGTTGCGGATTTCAGAAAGACAGCGCTGAGCGGAACCAAGACGATGAGGGACAGGTAGACCAGGGTGTAGCCCAGCGCCAGCGGAAACCCCGGCAGGACCCGCCGCGCCGCGCTCGTATTCATGGCCGATTCACCACGATCTGATCGAACACGCCGCCATCGGCGAAGTGGATCTTTTGCGCCTGGTCGAGACTGCCAAAAACCTCGTCCACCGTGAACAGCGGAATCGGTTTGAACTGCCGCGTGTGTTTCCGCAACACCGCATCGAGGCGCGGACGGAAGAAGTGCCGGGCGATGATCTCCTGACCGGCGGGGGAGTACAGGAATTCCAGGTACGCTTGCGCCTGCTTGCGGGTTCCCTTTTTATCGACCACCGTGTCCACCACCGCGACCGGCGCTTCGGCCTGAAGGCTGATCGAGGGATAAACCACTTCAAAACCGGCGCTCCCCAGTTCCCGTTGGATCAGCACCGCCTCGTTTTCGAAGGTCACCAGCACGTCGCCCAGATCGCGCTGGGTGAAGGTGGTGGTGGCGCCGCGCCCACCGCCGTCCAGCACCGGCACGTTGCGGAACAGCCGAGTCACGAAATCGCGCGCCGCCGCCTCGTCGCCGCCCTTCTTCACGGCGTAGCCCCAGGCCACCAGATAGGTGTAGCGGCCGTTGCCGGAGGTTTTGGGATTGGGAACGACGACCACGATGCCCGGTTTGACCAGATCGTCCCAGTCGCGAATCTGCTTGGGATTACCCTTGCGCACCAGAAAAATGGTGGTCGAAGTGTAGGGCGCGCTGTCGTGGGGCAAACGCTTGCGCCAGTTGGCGGGCACCAGTCCCCCGCGCGCCAGCAGATCGATATCCGTGGCCTGATTCATGGTGACCACATCGGCTTCCAGACCATTTGCTACCGACTGCGCCTGTTTGCTCGATCCGCCGTGGGATTGCTCGACGGCGACTCGCTCGCCCGTGGTTTTCGCCCAGTGGTCGATAAAGGCGGGATTGATGTCCTTGTACAGTTCTCGCGTCACGTCATAGGAGACATTCAGCAGGGTGACATCAGCGTGCGCGGCGCCGAGCATGAAAGCGGCGGCGCCCGCCAAAAGAGCGCGAACTATGCGGGGCGAGAAGGGCATCGACAGACTCCGAAAAAGTTATAACTGAGTCGAAGTTTAAAAACGAATGGGAATAATGGAAAATAAGATATTGCGCAATCGTTATGCGATTTTCTGCAATGGCGGGAGGGAGCCGCGAAGCAAAACCGGCTTTGGTCCGGTTCTGCTTCCGCTCACAGGTCAACTAGGCCAGCCATGCGTTGCGCCCGCCTTGGATGCGCAGCAGTGCGGCAACCGAGGCATCAATATCGGCGCAGGTGTTGTAGAACGCCAGCGATGGCCGGACGGTGCTTTCCAACCCGAAGCGCCGCAGAATCGGCTGAGCGCAATGGTGGCCGGAGCGCACCGCGACCGCCCTCGCGATTGAGGGCGTCGCCTACGTCCTCGGAACGGAACCCGTTGAGGACAAAGGAAAGCACGCCGGCTTTTTCGGGCGCAGTTCCGATGAGACGCAAACCAGGGACGCGGCTTAGTCCTTGGGTCGCATAGAGCAGCAGATCGTGTTCGTAGCGGGTGACGTTATCGATCCCGATCCGTTCGAGATAGTCGAGCGCCGCGCCGAGGCCGACCGCATCGGCGATGTTGCCGGTACCATTTTTTGAAAAATGGCGTTACGTTATTTCTCGCGCAGTGCAATTCGTAAAGTCTAGAGAAATTTCGATAGGGAACATTTCACAATGATCCACAACAACATCATCACCGAAAATAGGCTCGATGACTGGGTACGCGGCAACGCGAGAGAGGCTCAGGGTGTGATTGTTGAACTGGTCTGGCGGCTGGTTGCGGCGTCGGCTCCCAATTCTAAGCGGCGCTTTCCGCTCGGCGATAGTATTGGACAACCAGGACCTGATGGAATCTTGGAAACCGATTTCGGTTTTCGTTCTTTTTTACCCGAGGGGAAATCATTCTGGGAAATTGGCACAGGCTCGAAACCTTGGGAGAAAGCCACAGATGATTACACCGGGCTCACTGTTGAACCTGCGACCGCAATTGCTGAAGAAATAAGGCAACAATCCATATTTATTTTTGTGACGCCTCTTTCTGGTGTGCGCGGCTGGAAACAGCCTGCCCAAGTAAAATGGCTTAAAGAAAGACATGAATGCAAGGAATGGCGAGATATTCGCATAATTGACGGAACCGTCCTAATCGACTGGCTGCATCATTTTCCCGCTATCGAACGATGGTTGGCAGATGCAATGCGGTTGCCGGTTCAGCAAATAGAGACACCAGAGCAACGTTGGGCCACATTGAGAACCATCGGTGACCCACCACCGCTCACGCCGCATGTATTTCTTGCCAATCGGGACGAGGCACGTGAAAAGATAAAAGAGGTATTTTCTGGAACGCTTCTGCGGGTGAGGCTGGATACCCGCTATCCCAGGCAAGCGGCGGATTTCGTGGTCGCCTATCTAGCGTCCCTGGATGAAGAGACCAAGATAGAAGCGGTGGGCCGCTGTCTCATCCTGTCGGGTGCGGAAGCCTGGGAGGCGGTAACTACGCTTAGGGAACGCCACGTACTAATAGCGGATTTCGATCTCGATGACACCGAGTCATCAAGTTCACAGCGGTTGCTGGAAAAAGCGAAACGGGCGGGACATGCGATCGTGTTCGGCGGGATGCATGGCGGGCATCCCGATCCAAATCGAGTCGATTTAAGAAACGCCAAGGATTACCAGATTAAGGAAGCTTTGGAAAAAGCGGGTTACAACGAAGAACGCGCTCGGAATTTGGCACAAAAAAGCGATGGCAACCTGAATTCCTTGCTCCGATGCATCCAAAACCTCTCGTTGATGCCGGAATGGGCGCAAGGCGGGGATGTTTCAGAACTCGCCATTGCAGCGCTACTTGGCGGTTGGAATGAGCGATCAGAAGCCGATAAAGCCATCGTGGAGCAAGTCTCGGGAAACGTCTATGGGGAGTGGATCGGAAAAATGCGTGAAACCGCGTTGCGTCCGGGCGCTCCCCTAATTCAACGGGATGGTTTCTGGAAAGTCGTTGCTCGCTACGAAGCATGGTATGCGCTGGGGTCGCGGCTTTTCGACGAGCATTTGGACAAGCTGAAGGAAACCGCTGTTGCTGTTCTACACGAGCGCGATCCGCAGTTCGATCTGCCTCCCGATGAGCGATACATGGCAAATATTCACGGTAAAACGCTAAGCCATTCCCAAAGGCTGCGAAACGGCCTAGCGGAAAGCCTCGCGCTCCTCGGTAGCCATCCTAAGGCGATGACCTCCTGCTCTTTCGGTAAGGCTGAAACGACCGCCATGCTGGCGGTACGGGAAATACTGGCGAGCGCAGATTCGGTGCTTTGGGCCAGTCTGAACAGCCTTTTGCCTTTGTTAGCCGAAGCCGCTCCCCGAGAGTTCCTGGATGCCGTCGAGAACGCTGTTTATAGCGATCCATGTCCCTTCGATTGGGTATTTAAACAGGAAGGCAAAGGCTTCCTGGGCGGCGCCAACTATATGACTGGCTTGCTTTGGGCGCTCGAAACTCTGGCCTGGGATGCCGACTATCTGACCCGCGTCGTCATGCTCCTCGGTGAGTTGGCTTCGCGAGACCCCGGAGGCAACTGGGGCAATCGTCCCGCCAACTCGCTTACCACCATGCTCTTGCCTTGGCTGCCGCAAACTTGCGCGCCGGTTGCCAAAAGAAAGATTGCCGTGGCGACTCTTTTGAATGAGTTACCGGACGTTGCTTGGAAACTGCTACTGGCTCTTTTGCCAAATACACATCAATTTTCTTCCGGCTCGCGCAAACCGGCATGGCGGGAGATGATCTCCGATGACTGGTCGAAGGGCGTAACGCATCAGGAGTATTGGGAACAAACCGCCGCTTATGCGGAACTGGCCGTCGGTGAGGCCAAGCAAGACATCGCCAAGCTCGCCAACCTCATTGACCGCCTTGACAATTTCCCACCGTCCGCATACCAGCAGATTCTCGCCCATTTGCGTTCGGACGCAGTGATTTCGATGTCGGAGGCGGAGCGGCTTCGAGTCTGGAACGAGCTTACCCGTTTGATTTCAAAGCACCGAAAATTCGCGGATACCGATTGGGCCATGAAATCGGAAGTGGTCGATGAAATTGAGGCAATTACCGAAGGTCTTGCTCCTAAATCGCCCATATATCTCCACGAACGGCTTTTCACAGAGCATGATTTTGAGCTTTTCGAAGAAAAGGGTAACTGGGAAGAGCAACGCAAAAAGCTTGATGATCAGCGGAAAGAAGCTATTAAAGAAATTTATTTATCCGGTGGCATGCAAGCGGTTTTTACATTCGCTCAATCCGTTCGATCAGCTTGGCAAGCAGGTATCGCATTTGGAGCGATCATTGAATTCGATAGCGACGCAAATATTCTGCCTTTAATGCTGGAATCAGCAGCTAAATCTTTAGCGCAATTTGTGGCTGGCTTTGTTTGTGGAAGGTTTTGCATCCAAGGTTGGCCTTGGATAGACGGCATGCATATGTCGAACTGGACGCCATCAGAAAAAGCGCAACTATTCGCTCATTTACCTTTTAATGAAGAAACTTGGGGTAGGTTGGCGAAAAATTTCGGCAAGAATGAAGCTCCCTATTGGGCAAAAACTTATGTAAACCCCTATCAAGCGGAAAAAAATCTCGAACTCGCTATAGACCGGTTAGTCGAACATGGTCGGCCACATGAAGCGATTCGTTGTCTTGAGCGATTGCGACACGATAAGGAGCCTCTGAATAGTCAGCAAATCGTTCGCGTACTTCAAGCCATGCTTCATTCCTCAGAAACCGCCCAAGCGATAGATCAGAACGCTGTCGTCGAAATCATCAAGGTGCTACAAGACGATCCAAATACAAATCCCGCCGATCTTTTCCAGATCGAATGGGCGTTCCTGCCACTTCTCAACGAACACCGGGGCGCGTCTCCCAAGCTATTGGGACAGCAATTGGCTGACGATCCCGATTTTTTCTGCGAGGCCATTCGACTTATTTTTCGATCCGATAAGGAAGATCGCCCCGTCGAAGAACCAACGGAACAACAAAAGAATATGGCGACCAATGCCTATCACCTGCTTTACGAGTGGAAGATGCTTCCAGGTAGCCAGAAGGATGGGGCGTTTGATGGCAATGCGCTGACCGCATGGTTGGAGAGGGTCAAAGCAAGCTGTTCGGAATCCGGCCATTTAGACATTGCGCTCTCAACATTTGGCGAAGCGCTGGTTCACACCCCTGCCGATCCCGATGGTCTTTGGATACATCACGCCGCTGCACGGGCGCTGAATGCCAAGGATGCCCAGCCTATGCGAGATGGTTTTCGCACCGCACTGTTCAACTCACGTGGAGTTCACTCATGGACAGCCGGACGAGCAGAACGAGAATTGGCTGAAAGCTATCGGACTAAAGCTGAAGAAGTCGAGGCTTATGGCTACCATCGTCTGGCCCGTACTCTCAGGGAATTGTCTGACTCATATAAGCGGGATGCGGAAAGACAGGCATCAAGAGACCCGTTCGACGATTAGCGCCCTGCCCGACCTCGGGTTCAAACACCGAGTCCTTTGGCGTCGAACACACCCTCAAACAGCACCGAACTCAGATAGCGCTCGCCGGAGTCGGGCAGCACCACCACGATGGTTTTGCCGGCGGACAGGGGGCGCTTGGCGACGCGGACGGCCACGGCCGCCGCCGCGCCGCAGGAAATGCCCGACAAAATCCCCTCCTCGCGCGCCAGCCGGTGGGCGTAGTGGATCGCCTCCTCGTTGCTGACCTGCTCGATTTCGTCCACCAAGGACAAATCGAGCACGTCCGGCACAAAACCGGCGCCGATGCCCTGAATCTTGTGGGGCGCGGGTTTCAGCGGCTCGCCCGCTCGGCGCTGCGTCAGCACCGGACTGGCCGTCGGCTCGACGGCGACCGACACGATGGGCTTGCCCCGGACGTGCTTGATGTGGCGCGAGACGCCGGTGATGGTGCCGCCGGTGCCGACGCCCGACACCAGGATATCGATGGCGCCGTCGGTGTCGTCCCAGATTTCCGGCCCGGTGGTCTGCTCGTGGATGGCCGGGTTCGCGGGATTCTTGAACTGTTGCAGCAACACGTAATGATCGGGGTCGGAGGCGGCGATTTCCTCGGCTTTCGCCACCGCGCCGCTCATCCCCCGCGCGCCTTCCGTCAGCACCAGCGTCGCGCCATAGGCGATCAGCAGCTTGCGGCGTTCCAGGCTCATGGTTTCCGGCATCGTCAGGGTCAGCGGGATACCGCGAGCGGCGGCGACGAAGGCCAGCGCGATGCCGGTGTTGCCGCTGGTCGGTTCGACCAGATGCTTGCCGGGACCGAGCAGGCCCCGCTGTGCGGCGTCCCAGATCATCGCCGCGCCGATCCGGCACTTGACCGAATAGGCGGGGTTGCGGC
>CALGOO010000192.1 GCA_937960715.1 uncultured Candidatus Competibacteraceae bacterium | reverse complement strand
GAACCTCCCGCCCGCCCAGGGCGACCAGCGCCTTGAGCAATTCCAGCGGGCGATGTTGCGGTTTGCCGGTGGCTTTGAGCGGCTGACCGTCCAACACCAGCGCGAAACGGCCGAGGGTGTAGACCCGCACCGGCCACGGCCACCGCTCGATGTCGGCGCCTGGCGCGACCAATACCCGCTTGTGAATGAGCGATTCGACGTATTCGGGTTCGATGTCGGCGGCCAGCGCGTCCGCGCACAGCCGCGCCATCATCTTCGGCAACCAAAGCATGCAGTTGAGAAAACCGCCCCGGCGTCCGGTGGCAAACGCTTCGCCGAGCAGCGTCAGGCTTTGCTCGCGCTGGCCGTGCTGGCGTATCGCGTCCGCCGCGAACAGCAAGGCATTGAAGCACAACATGCTGTTGCTGGGGATCTTCACCCAAGACAGCGCTTCTTGGGCAACCGCCACCGCCTGGGCGGTTTGGCCGCATTCCGCCAGTGCGTGGGAATAGGCGCCGAGAGACGAAACGCTCGGACCCGCATGAGGCCGTTGCCGGATGATCTCGGCGGATTTCCGGGCGTGCTCCAGCGCCGTGCGCGGACGCCCTTGCCGCAGGGCGAGCCAGGACCGAAGGAAGTGGTGGAGGGCGATATCGTTGGGTCGGGCATGGTCAATCTCGGCGGCCAGATCGTCCAACCGCTTCGAGGCGGCCGTGAGATCGCCGCTGGCGAGGAACGCCCAGATTTCCAACAGGCTGGGCACGCCCACCAGATAATCGAGACCGGCGGTCGCCGCCAGGCTGCGCGCGTCCACCAGATCCTGCCGACAGCGTTCAAAATCCGCCAGACACATGCGATACAAGGCGTGAGACCAGCTCCAGCCCACGCGCTGCAGCGGCGTGGTGTCGACGGAGCGGGTCAGCGGCGCGAATTCGAGGGCGGCGGCGCGCATGCGCTCGACATCTTCCATCATCGTCAGATAAAGCAGCAGCCAGGTGGCGGCCATCAGCCGCTCGCCCGCCGGAAGCTCCGACCGACACAGTCGCCACACCCGTTCGGCGCAGGCCGGCGTCAGCGGGTGTTGCGGTTTGAGATAGGCGAGCGCGAGCAACAGCGTCGACCAGACCCGCAGTTCGATGCTGGGCGATGGAAACGTCGGATGTCGCGCCAGAATCCGTTCGAGCGCATCGATCCATCGGTTGCGATGGGCGAAGTCGCCCCATTCCAGATAATAGCTTTCCAGGATGGCGCACGCGCTCAACGCTTGGCCGAGTTCGTCATCGGCCGCGCGGAACCGGTCGTAAGCGCGCTCCAGCGTCGCGCGGCCCGCGCCCGGCGCGGTCTGGGTCTGGCAAGCGCCGGACCAGAACAGCAGCCAGGGGATGGTTTCGACCATTGCTCGCGGCAAGGCGTCGATCTGGCCTTGCAGGGTCCGCCAGCGGCCCTGGCCGAACAATTCGGCGGCGCGTGCGAGAGTCGATCCGGCAGCGGCCTCCCAGTCCGCGACTTCGGCGAACAGACCAAAAGCCGCTTCGGCATCGCCTTGGGCATCGAGCGCCTTGGCCGAAGCGCGGACCAGCTCTCGGCGTTCGAGGGCGGGGTAATCTTGTTCGACCCGATGCCGAAGAAACGCCTGAAACAAGGCGTGATACTGGTAAACGGTCGTCGACGCGCTGCGTCGATCAACGAAATAACCTTGGCGATAAAGCGCGTCCAGTAGCCGATCGGCGTTTTCGCGCTCGCTCAACGCGCGCGCCGTTGGCGCGGTGAAGCGGGGCAAATAGGTCGTGCGCAGCCAGAGGTGCCGGATGTCGTCGGTCGCGCCCGCGAAAATTTCGGTCGCGAAATAGTCGAACAGTGCTTGCGGCGATGCTTGCTCCAAAGCATCGGAGGGGGCGCCGGTTTTGCGGGCGTGCTCCAGCAGCAAGGTCAGTCCCGCAACCCAGCCGCTTGAGCGCTCGTGCAGCGCGCGAACGGTGGTCTCCGGCAGGTGCGCGCGAAGCGCCACGATCGTTCGGGTTTCTTCCGGGGCCAGCCGCAAGTCTTGCGCATCCAACGCGGTCAGGAGTTCGCCGACTTGCAGACGGGCGTATTCGGCGGGTGGCTCCAGGCGACCGATCACCAAGAGATTGACGCCTTCGGGGATCTGCGTTGCGGCCTCGCCCCAAATTGCCCGAAACGACGTTGCCGCCGCCGCTTCGTGGAAATTGTCCAGCACCAGCGTCGCCGGTCGCGGTAGCCGGGCGAACAGTTCGCGGCAAAAGCGGCGAGCGAAACCGGGCAGGTCGGGCAGGTATTCCGGCGTGAACAGCGGCAGGCGCGCTTGGCGAGGGGAAGGGAGCGCCTGACGCAGGTAGTAAAACAGCGTGGCCGGATCGGTGTCGCCGGCGTCGACCTGATACCAGATGCCCGGCAGCTTGCGAGCGTGGAGGTAGCTCGCGACCAGCATGGTTTTCCCGGCCCCGGGCGGGCCGGCGATCCAGACCAGAGGGTGTGTGCGTCGTTCGTCGAGCAGCGAGAACAGGCGCTCGCGCGTGGCGATATCGTGCAGGCGAGGCGGCGCTAGCTTGGCCGGCATCGGCGCGGAAACGCGACGGACACCCGCGGCGCGGTTCTGGCAGGTTGTTTCGTCCCGATCGCCACGATCGAGCTTTCGCGGCATCCCCCTGTTCCTCCACCGACGTTAGCGCGAAGCACCGCGGGTTTTGCGCCGATTTTCCCGCCGCCGCAATGGCGCACGGTCCGACTGAAAATGCGAGCGTCCACCGTGCCTTGTCGAGGGGCTTCCTTCGAGTATAGTTGCCGGTAAAGGAAGTCGTTGCGCCCGCGAATTTGGCGGAGGCCTGGAGCGATGGTATCGGAAGCTGCTTGCCCGCTTGGGGACTGGCCAGCGGTCCGTTTCCCGCGAGAATCGTTTACAATCCCCGCCGCGATCGCCGCTGTCTTTGCGGCCATCAGGTTAACATTTTCATCCAAAAGCGAATTTTCCATTGTTATCGAGGCGGTGCATGGCGCGAATCAAGCTGGACCTGCCGGAGCATTTTCCCTTCGCCACCGAACTGCGGGTGCGAATCACCGATGTCAACTATGGCGGGCACATGGGCAACGACTCCCTGTTGGGTCTATTGCACGAGGCGCGGGTTCGGTTCCTGGACCGGTGCGGGTTCAGCGAACTGAACATTTGCGGCCTCGGCCTGATCATGGCCGACAGCGTCATCGTCTACAAATCCGAGGCATTTCCCGGCGAGAGCCTGGAAATCGCGGTGACCGCGACCGATTTCAACAAATACGGCTGCGATTTCGTCTATCGGGTGACCGAGAAGCTCAGTGGCCGCGAAGTGGCGCGGGCCAAGACCGGCATCGTGTTCTTCGACTACGCGCGGCGCGCGATCCAGCCGGTGCCGCCCGCTTTCCGCGAGCTGTTCGCCCCCAATGCCGTCCTTGCCTAAACTGCCGCTGTCACCCGCTACCCGGACCTGGTTGCCGGTTCGCTTGTTGCTGGGGGTGGGCGCCAGCGTCGGCGTCGCGGTATTGCTGGTGCTGGTGCTGTACATCACCGATCTCGGCCTGTCGGTGTGGGAGCGTTTGCAACGGGCGCCGACCACGTTTTGGATCATTTACCTGCTGATCCTCGGCGCGCTGAGCGTGGGTGGCGCTTATGTAGTCTGGCGGGTGCTGCGGTGGGGGCGACCGGCTGGCAAGTCCCGCTCCATCGCCCCACCCAAACCGCCGGACGAAGCGACTCTACGCGAGCAATTGAATCGCCGCGAAGCGGCGGGGGTACAGGTCGACGCCATCCGCCGCGAATTGGAGGAATTGCAGCGCCGGCGGGCGGCGGGCGAGATCATCGTCGCGGTGTTCGGCGAAATCAGCGCGGGCAAGTCCTCGCTGATCCGCGCCCTGTTGCCGGGAACCGACATCGCGGTCGACGTGCGCGGCGGCACCACCCGAAGAGTGACTTATTACACCTGGACCAGCACCGCCGGCGACCGGCTGATTCTGGCCGACCTGCCTGGCCTGAACGAGGCCGACGGAATGCTGGATCAGACCGCCCGCGACGAAGCCTTGCGCGCCCATGTGGTGATCTACGTCTGCGAGGGCGATCTGACCCGCGACCAGTATCAGGCGTTGCGGAACCTGGTCGATCTGGGCAGCCCGCTGATCGTGGCGTTGAACAAGATCGACCGCTTCACCGAGCGGGAACTGGACCTGGTTCGCCGGAGGCTGGCCGAGCGGGTCGGCGAACCGATCGAAGTGGCGCCGGTCCAGTGTGGGGGCATGGAGGAAGTCACCCGCATCTATCACGACGGGCGCGAGGAAACCACCCTGCGCGAGCGTCCCCCGCGCGTGGATGATTTGCGTCGCGCCTTGCAGCGCTATCTCGACACCGATCCGCAGGTGCTGGACGCCCTGCGCGACACGGCGGTGTTCGTGCTGGCCCAGCAAAAACTCGATGCGGCGGTCGCCCAGCATCGCCGGGAGAAAGCCGAGGCCATCGTCCAAGGCTATGCGCGCAAGGCGGTATTCGGCGCGCTGGCGGCGGTCAGCCCGGGCACCGACATACTGATTCAGGGTTATCTGGGGATCAACCTGATCAAGGACTTGTGCGCCCTGTACGAAGTGCCGGCGCGAGAGATCGACATGCAACGGTTCCTGGACCTGGCCGGCAACCAGATCAAGCGCAGCCTCAATCTGTTGCTGGCGCTGGTCGGTAACATCTTCAAGGCGTTTCCCGGCATGGGCACGGTGGTGGGCGGCATGATGCACGCCGTGGTCTATGGTCTTATATTCGAAAGCTTGGGGAAGGCGGTGGCCCGTTCCCTGGAAAGTCGCGGCGATCTGGTGAGCGGCCCCGCCCTGCGGATGTTCGAGGATGACCTGAGTGAAGATTTGGAAGCACGTGCAAAACGCCTGGCCCAACTGGTTTGGGCGCGGCGGCGGGACGGCGAGCGCGCCGAATCCGCGACCGGTTAGCGGCGATGCGCACTTGGCGTTGGCGCGCGAAAGCCTGCGCGAATTGCTGGACGACCGGCGAGTGCCGCCGCCGGTGCGAGCGGCGCTGGCCGACGACTACCAGCAATTGCAACTGTTGCTGGAAAAGATCGAACACGGCCATATCCACATTGCCGTGTTCGGCCGGGTCAGCGTCGGCAAGTCGGCGCTGCTGAACGCCCTGCTGGGCGAGACGCGGTTTTCGACCAGTCCGCTGCACGGTGAAACCACCCGCGCCGCGCACGCCCGCTGGCGGGAATACGACGCCGGCGGGGTCTTCCTGATCGACACGCCGGGCATCAACGAAGTGGCGGGCGAGGAGCGGGAGCGACTGGCCCACGACATCGCCACCCGCAGCGATCTGGTGCTGTTCGTGGTGGATGGCGATCTCACCGACAGCGAACTCAAGGCGCTGCGGCAGGTGAAAGGCGCGGCGCAGCGGCTGGTGCTGGTGCTGAACAAGATCGACCGCTATACCCGGACCGACCGCAAGCTGTTGCTGCAAACCTTGCGCGAGCGCGTCGCGGGATCGATTCAGCCCCAGGATATCCTGACCGCCGCCGCCCAGCCGGCCGAGCGCGTCGTGATTCTGGTGGACGCCGAAGGCAGCGAGACCGAAACCCGCCGCCAGCCGCCGCCCGACGTGACCGCGCTGCGCGAGCGGATCTGGGACATCCTCAAGGCCGAGGGCAAGACCATGGCGGCGCTCAACGCCGGCCTGTTCGCGGGCCGTTTTTCCGACCGGCTGACCCGCGAGATCGTCGCCATCCGCCGCGATCTGGCCGAGAAGGTGGTGCGCAATTACTGCCTGGCCAAGGGGGTGGCGGTGGCGCTGAACCCGATCCCGGTGGCCGACATCCTGGCGGCGGTCGCCACCGACGCGGCGATGATGATTCATCTCAGCCGGGTGTACGGTTTGCCGATCACCCGCGGCGAGGCCGGTTCGCTGCTCAAGACCATCTCGGTCCAACTGGCGTTTCTGATGGGGACGGTGTGGGTGATGAACTTGGCGGCGGCGGCGCTCAAGGGCATCAGCCTGGGGCTGTCGACGGTGGTGACCGCCGGCGCGCAGGGCGCGGTGGCCTGGTACGGGACCTACGTGGTCGGCAAGGCCGCCGAGCGGTATTTCGCCCAGGGCAAGTCCTGGGGCGAGGGCGGACCGAAACGGGTGGTGCAGGACATTCTCGACAGCCTGGACCGGGAATCGTTGCTGGCGCAGGCCCGCGACGATATTTTGTCCCGGTTGAGGCCATTGCTATGAGTTTTGCGTTCCTGATCGGGTTTTTCGCGGCATCGGGCGTGGGCCTGTGGTTCTGGCGGGACAGCCTCGGCGCCCGCGAACAGGCCCGCGCCGCCAGTTTCCGCGCCTGCCGGCAAAGCGGTGTGCAACTGCTCGACGATACCGTGGCGCTGGAACGACTGTGGTGGCGACGTGACCGCGATGGCCGGCTGCGGCTGGAGCGGCTGTACCTGTTCGAGTTTACCGACACGGGGCTGGTTCGCCGAACCGGTAGCGTGTTGCTGGTTGGCTGGCGGGTGGAAGTGCTGCGCATGGAGGGCGGCGATTTGCTGGCGCCGTGAGGCCGGCCGGAGACCGCCCTTGGCGCTGGTTGGTCCCCGGTTCAGCGTTCAGGGTGGACTCTCGACCCAGGGATAGGGATGGGGCGTGGGCTTTCCTCGATCAGCCTGTTGAGTTCCGTTTGCAGGCGCATCGTCAAATTGGACAGCGTTTCGATATCGGCCAGGAATTTTTGATAGGCCCTGGAAGTGGCTTCATCCTGGCGAAACAGGAACGCTACCCAGCTTTTTGGGCTGACGGCGGCGGCTTCCCCAAGTCGGGACGCCAGCATGCTGGTATGCGCCTCCAGCGCGCGCAGGTGAAGGTCCATGCAGGCTTCCAGCATGGCGTTGTAGAGGGCTTCGATCGTGAGCGCCGGGTTGGGCGGATTGTCTCGCCAGAGGTTTCGGTTGCCGAGAACCCGCAGGTTCTCCTGAGCCAGACTGTCGAATTTGGCCTTGAGGTGCGTCGCCAGATTGGACAGCATCTTGCTGTCCTCCAGGGACTTGAAATATAGATTGGAGAGGGTTTCGGTCTGATGGGCCAGGAATGCCCGCCAGCTTTGCGAGTCGCTGACGGCGGCGGCTTCCTTGAGTTGAGGGGTCAGTAAGTGAGTGTTCGATTCCAATACATATAAATAGAAATATACGAACGCTTCCGTGACGGCCATGGAAATCTGAGTCGCCTTGATCGCCGGATTCAGAAACTTGCGGTACTGCTTGGACAGATGGTTTAGCCCGTCATCGCTCATGTCGGCGCTCCCTTGGAATAGACGCTTCATTGTTGAAACAATATTAAATCTATAATACGCCGAAACACTGATAGTGGAGTCGCTTTTTCCACGAATAATGCACGGTCGACCGTTCAATGGCCGAAAAACGGTAAGCAGCGTACGGAATCCGAGTATCGAGACCTTCGCTCAGGTCGGTACGTTCAGCGCTATTCCGTACAGATAAAGCAACAGCCCTCCCACTCCCAGGCACTTCAACACGTAGCCGGCATTCCAGCGCAGGAAAGCGTAGCCGTCGATCCCGTAGCGCCCCTGCATCATCAGGTGCAGGCCGGAAAGGGGGTTGGCGGGCACGCCGATCCCCCAGGCCATCAGCAGGGTGATCGCCAGCAGGTTCGGCTCGGGATGAAGCGGCGCCAGCCAGACCGCGCAAACCGCGATGGTGATGACCGGATGCACGCCAAGCGTGGCGAGGCCGACCATCATCGCCAGCAGCAGGCCGGCCTGCAACGGGCCGAAGTGATCGAACGGCAGCGAATGGCCGAACGAGTGGGTCAGGCTGGTCAATCCGGCCGCCAGCACGCCGGCCGCCAGGAACAGGGCCAGTTCGTTGACCGTGCTGGCCAGCCCCCGTTCGACATGCTCCCGCAACGGCGGCCATGCGCCGCGCCCACGCCGCGCCAGCAGGATGCCCACGGTCAACAATGGCGCGCTCAGGGTGATGATCGCCAGAATCGACCAGCGGGGGATCAGCGCATGGGCGACCAGCACGAGGGTGACCAGCAGACCGGGAATCCACAGCGCATTGAAACGCATCGGGTAACCGACGAAGGGGGCGCCACGGCGGGGATTTTCGGGATCGAGGTCACGGGCGGTGAGCCAGAGGGAAAAGATGGCCATTGGCAATCCCGCCAGCACCACGATACCCAGTCGCGCGCCCGGCGCGTAGGTCAGGGCGGCGGCCATCGCCGAAAAGAACGGCGACCAGAACGCCGCCGCCGCGAAACCCCGCGACAGGGCCAGCGCCCGCCGTTTTCCCAGCCGGCCACGGGTGGTCATGCGGTCGCCGAGGATGACCACGGTGGACAGGTTGATCACTGCCCCGAACAGATGGACGCCGATCAGGGTCCGCCACAGGGCCTTGCGCCCGCGCGGGGATGGCGCGTCGGATTGGGCCGCCTCCGGGCGGGTCACCAGCCGCAGGAACGACACCGCCGCCAGTAGACTGACCAGCCCCTGATTGCCGGCCAATATCCGGGTGAGGTCGAGCGGGGCGCCATACGCCGCGCCCCAGGCGATGCCGGCGCCGCCGAGACCGATCAGCCAACCGCTCTGGATGCGTTGCCGCCGGCCCAGCCGATCACTCAGCAACAGCGCGGCGGCCCAGCCCAGCAGCCCCGCCGGCAGCAACGACACGCCCGGCGCCACCGAGGCGGCGATCATCAGGGCCAGCAGAACGCCGGCGAGCCGATCACGGCGACCGGCCAGCGACTTCAACCACACTGTTAGTGGCGCCTGGCCACTGGCGCGGGAATGTCAGCCACCGTAGCGGCGCGCAAGCCCCGACCGGTTTCCGAGTACAACAGTCGGCCTGGGTGCAGTACCTGTCGCTCGGTGTTTTGCTCGGCGCAGCGCTGGATCAACTGGTCGGCGATGACGCGCACACCCTGAGGTTGCAGGGGATAGTGATGCTCCAACCGCGCCAGTTGGCCATCGGCGTCCAGGCTGGTCACGGTGTAGGCCAGCGTCCCCAATTCCGCGTCGGCCTGGTGGGTGACGAGCATCCGCCGTTCCGGGCGCTCGCTATCGTTGTGAAAGATTCGCTCGACCAGATAATCCCCCGACAGGCAGGGAATCTCCCGAAACGCCGCCAATGCCGCGTCGGCATGGGCGGTGGCCAGGATTTCTTCCAGGCGCGGGTTGGCCAGCACGCGCCGCACATGCAAGCCATAGGCTTCCAACGCCAGCGCGTATTGCCGTTGCGTTCGCGCCCAACGTCGATAGCCCTCGCCCAGTTCGGCGGTGGGCAGGGTCCGACCCGGTCCGAATTGCGCCCAGTCGTCGAAGGTGTAGAACGAGGTATGGGCGTGATCCCCGGCGACCAGAAAGCGATTGCCCGCGTCCAGCGCGATGGAGCGGGTTCCGGGCCGCTCGAACCAGGCGTGTTCCAGCAGTTCCCACAGCGGCAGAAAATCGTTGGCTTCCAGTTGCACCCGCAGCAGGGCGCACAGATCGCCGACGGTGACGAACGACAGGTTCAGCGCCGCCAGTCCGAATGCTTGCCGCATCGCCTCGCCGGTGGCGGGCGATACCTGGCCGTTTTGCATCAGGGTATCTTCCATGACCCGCGCCAATCGGGCGATGTCGTCACTAGACCCAACGAAGCAGAACGGCAGCAAGAGCAAAGGACCGGACCCAGGCCGGCGCAAGGGGTTGATGGCGGCGACCGGAAAGAAACCGCGCTCCGTACCCAGAGCCATCAGGCGTGGGGCGAACGTCGAACCGCGCAGGCTGCCACGATATAGCTCGGCCAACGTCCCAAGCAGCGGCAATCCCGGTCGCAGGATTTCGGTTTGATCGTACAGTGCGCCGGGGAGAATCAGGCCCAAATGCTCGATGCCACCAAGAATCGTGTTTAAGTCCTTGGCCAAGTGGCCGGCCAAGGCGGTGGCGGCGGACACGCTCAGCGGTTCGGGGGGCGTGCCGGTGGGATCGGCGTGTTGCGGGTCCAGTTCGATGGCGAGCAGGCCGGCGTAATGCCGGAGTTCAAGAGCGGCGGGTTCGGTGGTGGCCACGGTGAAGTTCTCGAAAAGAAAGGGGCGCGTCGGTCATGACGGCTTCTTCCCTTGGCGAAGATGGTTGGATAAGGGATGAAGCGGGCGCATTATAAGGAAATCGGCGGCGGGTGGGCGCGGCTCGGGTCGAGTCCGCCACCGTTACCCGAACTGGAAATTTTTTCCCGTCAACCCCTCTCAACCCCTGTGCTCCCAGCCTCGTTTACGCATAAACTTGGCGACTAGAACATACTAAATTCAGGGTTTTCAAGACCAACCGACACCACACGAGGTAAGCCGATGTCCGCATCGATCCAGAATCCGGCGGAACAATTACAACAGGCCGCCCTGGCGCTGGCCGCCGTCCAAAAGGCGCTTGATGACTCGCTGGCGGACTTGAAGGAACGCTCGCAAAAGGCCGATGGCAGAATCTCCGCCGCCCTGCTCGATCAGTATCAACTGGTCAGTTATGACCTGGCGCTGTCCTGCGCCGAGGTCATCGGCGCCCGCTTCGGGCTGGACTACGCCAAACGGGCGCGCGTCGCCGGCGGCGGTTCGGCCGGCGAACTGACGCTGGAGGAGCGCTTCGCGCTGCTGTTCACCGCCGAGGCGCTCCAGGGCATTCGTAACCGGCTGAGCGCCCGCCCGGCCGATTTCGGGCTGAACGACGCTGTGTTGAGCGCCACCGTCGATCACGCTGCCGTGCGGCAGTTCTGCCATGCGCAACTGCCGGCGGAACGGGTGGCGGAACTGGGGCAATTGATGCGCGCCCAAGGTGGAGTGACCGGCGCCTATCTGCTGGACGACCATCACGAGATGATGCGCGAGACCTTCC
>CALGOO010000191.1 GCA_937960715.1 uncultured Candidatus Competibacteraceae bacterium | reverse complement strand
ATCTCGATATGGCCCATAACTCAACACTTCACGCCGGTCACAATCGACAGCGCGGTTTACTCCCATCACATAGCAATGACATGACTTCTAAACTTTACTTAACTTAAAAGTATCACTAAATGAGGTTTGGAGGCACTCATGCCCGATCGGTTAAAAGTGTTCATCAGCTACAGCCACCAGGATGCCGAGTATCTCAACGGGGATTCCTTGCTTGGCTTTTTGAAGGGATTGGAAAAGGACAACGTGACATTTTGGACTGACCGCCACCTCCGAACCGGCGAATTCTGGGACGAAGTGATCAAAACCAACCTGCAGGATGCGCACATCTCTTTAGTTTTGGTCAGCCAAGCCTTTCTGGATTCACCCTACTGCCAGAACGTCGAAATCGAACGCTGTCTTGCCCAACAAACGCACCTGTTTCCAGTCATCCTGTCCCCCTGCGACTGGCAACGGCATGACTGGCTGAGCCGCCGCCAATTTTTGCCCGGCGGTGATCAGACCGTCGAGGAGCACTACACCGAATCTGGCCGTCGCAAGCGGTTGTTTTTGGAAATTCGCGAACAATTGCGGGAGCGAATCGAGTTGATACGAAAGCAGCAACCACTGTCACCTCCTCCGATATCTCCAGATTCTCTCCCCAAGCCTCCTTTTTCCGGCATGTCCAAGATCGCTGTGTGCGACAGCCTTGGCGATAGTTGGCGCAAGTTGGCTGACTCTTTTGAAATCGCGCCTGCCGATCAAGCGCGTTTCAACCGAGGCGACGAAGCGCGCGGCATTTGGGAATGGCTGGAAAACCGTCGACGGTTGGGCGAACTACCGCAAGGGCTGATCGCCAGCGGTCGGGAAGACCTGGTGGGGCTGCTGAAGATCAAAGCGTAACCAGGAAGGAGGCCAAGGGATGTTCCCCTATGACGGGAAAACTAAACTGACGTTTTGCAAGCAATTGGGCCAGGAATGGCGAGATTTGGCCGATTATTTCGATATCCCCATCAGTGACCGCGCCGCGTTTCGGTTGGGGGACGAACCGCGCGAGGTTTGGGAATGGCTGGAGCGGCGAACCCGTCTGGGCGAACTGACCGGAGCGCTCCGCGATCCCTTGGTTAATCGCAAGGAATTGATCGATCAAGTCTTGGAACCGCCGCCGGTTTCCGTCCCTGAGAAGCTATTAGTTTGGCCGGGTTCACCGTTTCCGGGCTTGCGGCGCTTCAATCCCGAGGATGCGCCGATCTTCTTCGGCCGCCATCGAGAAATCAACGAGTTGCTCCACAAGCTCACCGATCCAAAAAATCGCTTCATCGCGGTATTGGGCGCTTCGGGTTCGGGCAAGTCATCGCTGGTGGCGGCGGGCCTGATTCCCCGGTTGCAGACCGATGCCATTGCGGGCAGCAAGGATTGGCGATTGCTGGAATTTACGCCGGGCGGCGCCGAAGGCGATCCCTATCCTATTCTGACCGCCCGCCTGGAACCCTGGCTTAAAGGTTGCCGCTCGTCCGAGATCATCAAGCGCCTGCGCGCTGAGCAAGGCTACGGCCTCATCGAACTGGCGGAGCAGGTTCTCGCTGACCGTCCCGCCCACGCGGAATTGCTGCTGTTCGTCGATCAGTTCGAGGAACTGTTCACGCTCACGCAGGATGCGCTGCGCCAGCCATTCATCCGCTTGCTGACCACGACCGCACGGTCGTCGCGGGTGCGGGTTGTGGCGACCCTGCGGGCCGATTTCTTTCACCGTTGCCTAGACTGTCCCGGACTCGACCGGCTGCTGCGCGAGGGTTCCTATCCACTGGGACCACCGGGACCCGGCGCGCTCTACGAGATGATGACCGGGCCAGCAGCCAAGGCGGGGTTGGATTTTGACGAGGGACTGGTGGAACGCCTTCTGGAGGACACCGGGACGGGCGCCGGCGCCTTGGCGTTGCTGGCCTTTGCTCTGCACGAACTGTATGAGTCCCGCACTGAAAACGGCCGGCTGACCCACGGAGCTTACGAGTGCTTCGGGGGCGTCCAGCACGCCATCAGCCAACGGGCCGAAAAGACTTTTCAAGATCTCGGTGGCGCCGCGCAAGCGGAGCTGGAACACGTATTTAGAGAGTTGGTGCGAGTGGACGAGCGCGGCGTGGCGACCCGGCAACGGGCGCCCTTGTCGGTGCTGGGCGGCTCGTCCGCCGCGCCCGCCTTGGTGGATCGCTTCGTGGATGCCCGGCTGCTGGTGCGCGAACCGGGCGAGGACGGCCTGCCAGTGCTCGAGGTGGCGCATGAAGCCCTGTTTCGCAACTGGCCTCGGCTTAAAAAGTGGATTTACGACACGGCCGACGATCATCGGCTACGGCGGCAAATTACGCAATTTGCCGCTTACTGGCACGACCACGACCGCCAGGCCGAACACCGCTGGCCCGACGAACGGGTAGCGGAAGTGGTCGCCATGCGGGAACACCTCAAGCTGAAGGAAAAGGACTTCACCGCACAGGAACGAGACTTTCTCGGCCCCCTTGACCAAGACCGGATGCGGGCCGCGCTGAACGAGCCGGCCACCTCGCACGAGCAACGCGCCATCATCGGCGTGCGTTTAGCATTACTGGGCGATCCCCGTCCCGGCGTGGGACTGCGTGCCGACGGGTTGCCAGATATCGAGTGGTGCAAGGTGCCCGGCGGCGAGGTGACGCTGGAAGAGGGTGCTGGCGCCTTCATGGTCGAACCCTTCCAGATCGCCCAGTATCCGGTGACCTACCGCCAATACCGCGCCTTTCTGGAAGCGGACGATGGCTATGATAACCCCGATTGGTGGGAAGACTTATGGTTTCAGGTCGATCAACCAGGTCGGCAATTCAACCGGCGCGACAATCATCCGGCGGAAAACCTCTGTTGGCTGGAAGCGATGGCGTTCTGCCGCTGGCTGAGCGCCCGGCTGGGTTATGAAGTCCGCTTGCCCACCGAATGGGAATGGCAACAAGCGGCGACCGGCGGCGACTCGACGAACAAATATCCCTGGGGGCCAGAATGGGATGGGAACCGTGCTAACACCGATGAAAGCGAACTGAACCGCTCTACGGCGGTGGGTTTGTACCCGCATGGGATTTCGCGGGTGAGCGCCCTGGATATGAGTGGCAATGTCTGGGAATGGTGCCTGAACGAATACGACAATCCCCGGAATGTTGCCCCGGCGGGCGACGCCCGCCGGGTGGTGCGCGGCGGCTCCTGGGGCAGCGTCCG
>CALGOO010000190.1 GCA_937960715.1 uncultured Candidatus Competibacteraceae bacterium | reverse complement strand
TGCCGCAGTTGCTCGCGGGTTTTCAGGCCGCCGTTCAGTTGGTTGACCCAGAAGTTGAAGCCGGTCAGCTCGCCGCCCCGGCGCAGGAAGGCGTAGCCTCAAAAGCTGTCTTCACAGTTAAACAGAGTATCGACCAGTTCCTCGTAAAGCGGAAATTTATCGTCCAAACTGGCGAGCCGTGCCTGATGGGCGAGCGCCGTGGCAATGATCAGTCGATCCAGAGGGTCGAGATGGTGGCGCGGCAATTGGCCGGCAAGGTGGGCGATTCTGGCGGTGACGGGAAGAACTTGAATCCCGGCGCCTTGGGTGGCTTGCTGAATCCAGTCGGCCAGCGGGGGTTTGAGGATAATCCGCCCACGCCCCACGCTCAGACAGAGTTCATAGACAGAAATGGCGGATAGGGCGATAGACGTTGAAGGATCGGCAATCCGTGCCGCCAGCCAGCGGGGAAGCTTGGCGTCCTGTTCGATCCACCATAGCCAGACGTGGATATCGAGCACCAGCACTGCTCTAAATCCTGAACGCATCGGCATCGCCGGCGATCTGCCGAGCGGTGCGGTCGATCACAGCTTCCGCTTCCTCATCGGTCATGGCCGGTTCAAAGGGGTTGTAATCGCGAAAAGTGATCGAGCCTTTTAGCGCCGGGGGAGGCACGCGGCGAGACGCAGGCGCTGCATTGGTTTCATCCAGCACGGTCACAATGATGCGAGCCCGATCAAGAGGCGGGGCTTCGCCGAGCCAGTGAATCTGGCCGTGTGCGTAGATGGCTTCGTAGCTTTTCAACATCGCGGTTTATCCTCGGAAACTGCCTTGAAATAAGCCAGATGCTTAGCGGGTTCCCGAGGCAGAGTAACTGAAATCGCGGTCAAATACTTCACTTGGCCATCGCCAATTCCCGCAGTGCCTCGTCCTGCAAGGGCGGTCGCAACGGTTGTGCGTCCAGTCCGGGATCGAGCGCGTGCAATCGCCCCCGAAACTCGGCCATCGCGCACCACCTGTTCCAGAGTGGCATATTCCATGTTCACCGCCGTCAACGTGTTCGGCGGGAGCGGCGTTTGCGGCCACAGCGCCGCCCAAACTTGTCCGACGCTCATCCCTTCGCTCGCGGCGATCCGATCCTCGGCGCGGCCCAAGCGGTCGCGCAGACTGGCGAAATATTTGACCTGCACGCTCATGGCTGAATCGCTCCTTGGCTCGGTTCCGCCCCGTGGTGCGCGGGGCGTTTCGGTGGGCGGGACGGCGCCCGTCAACGGTGGCGGCAATCCTTTCGGCGGTGATCGGGTCGGCGATACTTGCGACGGCGCCGCACCCCCGCAGGCGCGGCGTCGCGCGGCCGTCCTTGGCCTGTACGTCGGCTCGCTCACAGGCAGCCTTGGCCGATAATCTGGCTGACGCGGCCTTGGAACTCGGCCGATTTCAGGAATTCCTGCCGCAGTTGCTCGCGGGTTTTCAGGCCGCCGTTCAGTTGGTTGACCCAGAAGTCGAAGCCGGTCAGCTCGCCGCCCCGGCGCAGGAAGGCGTAATACAGGTCGGCCACGTAGTCGCGGTTGCTCCGGTTGCGACCGGTGTATTCGCCGCTGCCGAGATACTGGGTGGAGATGCTGTCCACCTCGGCGTTGACCGCTGCGGCCCCCTGACACTGGGCGGCGCGGAACCGGCCGATCCAGTAGGCGAAGCCGCCGCCGTCCGCCAGCCGGTTGAGGAAGCCCCGGTAGAAATCGACCACGGCGTAGACCTCGGCCCGGCTGGCGGTATCGCCCAGCAGCCCTTGCATGTAGCTGCCGAACTCGGTCGAGAACAGGAAGGAGAACAGCACCACGCTGCGCGGCATGCCCGCCGCCAGTTGCCCGGTCCAGTAGCCCAGGCCGCCACTGTCGGGGCTCCGCTGGAAGAAGGTCCGGTACAGGTCGGTCACGTAT